>NZ_JACVVG010000051.1:0-27869 GCF_016647875.1 Pseudomonas sp. S36
CCCACCCCAGACAGTCCATTTGCCTTTTGGCCGGAATGCCGATTGAGCCGCGCTCGTGCGCATGACCCAGGGGCATGGAACGCAGTACGCAGAATTCGGAAACAGAGAGAACCACATATACGTAATACGGCCGCGTTATCAGCACCCGGCCAAGCTTAGGGATGGAGAGAAGAATGATCAGTGCCGCTGTCGAGCCTCATGTAGCTACCTTATTCACCACGGACCATCGCGAACCGCTCATCCCGGAGCTCCCCCCGGCAGGCAAGGCACCCGGCGCCCAACGCCAGAACAACCCGAACAAGCGCAAGGTGCTGTTCGTGACTTCGGAAATCGCCGACCTGGTCAAGACCGGCGGCCTGGGTGACGTCTCCGCCGCCCTGCCCCGCGCCCTGGCGCACCTGCATGATGTACGGGTGCTGATCCCCGGCTACCCCCAGGTGATGGACAGCGACAACCCCATTCACATCGTGGGTGAACTGGGCGGCCACGCGGCCCTGCCCCCCTGCAAGATCGGGCGCATGGACCTGCCCGACGGCCTGGTGATCTATGTGCTGATCTGCCCTGAGCTGTACCAGCGCCCCGGTACACCGTACGCTGCCGAAAACGGCCGCGACTGGCCGGACAACCACATCCGTTTCGCTCGCCTGGGCCTGGCCGCTGCTGAAATTGCCGCCGGTGAAGGCATGATCCACTGGAAACCCGAGCTGGTGCATGCACACGACTGGCCTGCCGGTTTGGCGCCTGCCTACATGCACTGGCGCGGCCTGAGCACCCCTACCCTGTTCACCATTCACAACCTGGCCTACCAGGGTGTGTACAGCCGTGCCTGCAGCCCGGAACTGGCGATCCCCGACCACGCCATGCAGCAGGAAGGCATGGAGTTCTACGGCAAGCTGTCGTTCCTCAAGGCAGGCCTGGCTTACTCCAGCCACATCACCACCGTCAGCGCCACCTACGCCCAGGAGATCACCACGCCGGAGTTTGGCTGCGGCCTGGATGGCTTCCTCGCCAGCAAGGCCCAGCAGGGGCTGCTGGGGGGTATCCCAAACGGTATCGATGACAGCTGGGATGCCGCCACCGACACCTACCTGCAGCACAACTTCAGCCTCAACGATTGGGACGGCAAGGCGCGCAACGCCGAGGCGGTGCGTGAACTGTTCGAACTGGAACCGTCCGAAGGGCCGTTGTTTGCCGTGGTGTCGCGCCTGGTCTACCAGAAAGGCCTGGACCTGACCTTGGGTGTTGCCGAATACATTGTCGAGCAAGGCGGCCAGATCGCGATCATCGGCCGCGGCGAGCCCGAAGAAGAGCAGGCCATGCGCGAGCTGGCCCTGCGCCACCCGGGCCGTATCGGTGTGCGCATCGGCTTCAACGAAACCGATGCTCGGCGCATGTTCGCCGGCAGCGACTTCTTGCTCATGCCGTCGCGCTACGAGCCCTGCGGCCTGAGCCAGATGTATGCCCAGCGCTTTGGCTCGCTGCCGGTTGCCCGCAACACCGGCGGCCTGGCCGACACCATCGAGAACGGTGTCACTGGCTTCCTGTTCAATGAATCGACCGTCGAAAGCTACCGCGAAGCGTTGAGCCGCGCTTTCTACATCTACCAGAAGAAGGACCTGCTCAACGCCATGCGCTGCCTGTCGATGACGCAGCCATTCAACTGGTGCCAAGCCGTTGAACCCTATGCGCGCCTTTACGAGGACCTGGTCAAGCAGGCTCACCTGGCTTATTACTGAAAAAGGGGTCGAAGATGCACAGGCATGGCGCACACTCACTGGACGCCACGTCGGCGCGCTTCGCCCTCTGGGCACCCGACGCGCGCAGCGTGAGCTTGGAACTGCAGCAACAACCTGGGGTTGAATTAAAGGCAGAGGGTGACGGCTGGTTTAGCGTTGATGCATCTGCCAAGCCCGGGGACCGCTACACCTATCGCATTGACGGCAAGCTGCAAGTGGCCGACCCGGCATCGCGCTTTCAGCCTGAGGGCGTTCACGGCCCAAGCCAGCTGGTGGATCTGGCTGGCCATGCCTGGCAACACACCTGGCAGGGCCGGCCTTGGCATGAAGCGGTCATTCAGGAAGTGCACGTCGGCGTGCTGGGTGGCTATGACGGCGTGGCACGCCAGCTGCCACGCATGGCCGCAACCGGCATCACCGCTATCGAACTGATGCCCGTGGGTGAATTCCCGGGCACCCGCAACTGGGGCTACGATGGCGTGCTGCCCTACGCGGCGCAGCACACCTATGGCACCCCCGAGCAGCTGTGCAGGCTGATCGACCAGGCCCACGGCCATGGCCTGATGGTGATGCTGGACGTGGTGTACAACCATTTCGGCCCGGACGGCAACTTCCTGCATGCCTACGCTGGCCCCTTCTTCCGTGAAGACCGCCAGACCCCCTGGGGCGCGGCCATCGACTTCCGCCGCCCGGAAGTGCGCGAGTACTTCATCCAGAACGCCCTAATGTGGCTGTGCGACTACCGCTTCGACGGGCTGCGCCTGGATGCCGTGCACGCCATCGACCAGCCCGACTTCCTGGTTGAACTGGCACGTCGCGTGCGCGAGGCGGTGGAGCCTGGCCGGCACATCTGGCTGGTGCTGGAGAACGAGCACAACCAGGCGTTTCTGCTGGAACAAGGCTTTGATGCGCAGTGGAACGATGACGGCCACAACGCGCTGCATGTATTGCTCACAGGCGAGACCGAGGGCTATTACGAAGACTACAAGCACCAGCCGATCAACAAGCTGGCCCGGTGCCTGAGTGAGGGCTTTGTCTTCCAGGGCGAACCCAACCGCCATGGCCAACCCCGCGGCGAACCGAGCGGGCACCTGCAGCCCAGCGCCTTTGTGCTGTTCCTGCAGAACCACGACCAGATCGGCAACCGGGCGATGGGCGAGCGCCTCACCCGCCTGGCACCGCCTGCCGCGCTGCGTGCTGCCACGGGGTTGCTGTTGCTGAGCCCGATGATTCCGCTGCTGTTCATGGGCGATGATGACGGCAGCCGTGCACCGTTCCTGTTCTTCACCGACTTCCACGATGAGTTGGCCGACGCGGTGCGCGAAGGCCGCCGGGGCGAGTTCGAGCACTTCGCCGCGTTTGCCGACCCGGAGCAACGGGCGCGCATCCCCGACCCCAACGCCCGGCAGACCTTCGATGACTCGCGGCCCGATGCACAGGATGTGCTGGCGGGCTGGCACGGGCTGTACCAGCAGTTGCTGGCGGTACGTCGGCAACAGTTGATGCCGCGCCTGCCTGGCACCCGTGCTCTGGGTGCAGAAGTGTTGGCAGACAAGGCACTCAGCGCACGTTGGCGGCTGGGTGATGGCAGCACGCTACGCATCGACCTCAACCTCTCCGAGCAGCCTCTGACGTTGCAGGCGCCACCTGCCGGTGCCTGCCTGTTCGACAGCGGAGACACGGCTCACCCGGGCTCTACCCTTTCCCCTTACAGCTGCGTGGTCACCTTGCTGCCCGCTGGCCAGGAGGCGCCATGAGCGAAACCTTGCTCCATAAACTGGCCAGCGAGGCCGGGCTGGCCCGCGACTGGGTCGATGCCAACAACAAGCCGCAGCAGGTCAGTGATGACGTGTTGCGCAAGGTGCTTGAAGCGCTAGGCCACGCCGCGGCGGATGACGCGCAGGTTCGCGAAAGCCTGGCAGACCTCGAGCACAGCGACGATGCCGACCATGTGCCCCCGTTGTTAACTGCAGACCAGGGCGAGCCACTTGACCTCTCTCGCTATTTTGCCAGCGGCGCAGCAGTGCGCTGTGAGCTGGAAGACGGCAACCAGACGGAACTGGCGCTGGACGCCCATGCCCGGCTGCCCGGCACCCTGCCGGTGGGTTACCACCAGCTTGAGGTGTCAGGGCATGCGCTCACGCTGGCCGTGGCGCCACCTGGCTGCCTGTCATTGCACGAGGTAGCTGAAGAAGCCCCAGCACGCTGCTGGGGCCTTTCAGCGCAGCTCTACAGCTTGCGTCGCCCCGGTGACGGGGGCTATGGCGACTGCCTGGCCTTGGAACAGCTGGTCCGCAGCGCCGCCGAGCGCGGCGCAGACGCACTGGCCATAAGCCCTATTCACGCGTTGTCCGCCTTCGAGCAGGAGCACTACAGCCCCTACTCACCCTCCAGCCGCCTGCTGCTCAACACCCTATATGCCAGCCCGGCCGCCATTCTGGGGGAACGCGCTGTAAGGACGGCTATCGTCAGCAGCGGGCTTGAACAGGCACTCGAAGCGCTGGAGCAGGAACCGCTGGTGGACTGGCCGCGTGCAGCCGACTTCCGCTTCCAGCTGCTGCGTGCGCTGTACAAGGATTTTTGCCAGGGCGACCACCCCCTGCGCGCCGATTTCGAAAGCTTCCGCGATGACGCCGGGGAAGCGCTGGAGCATCACTGCCGCTTCGAGGTACTGCAAGCCAAGGCGGTGGACGAAGGCCTGGGCGCCGACTGGCGCAAGTGGCCAGCCGAGTGGCGCGACCCGTATCACCCGAGCGTGCAGAGCCTTGCCGAAAGCTACCCGTCCAGCGTGGAATTCCATGCCTTCTGCCAGTGGCTGACCGAGCGCAGCGTGCGCCGTGCTCAACAGGCCGCCACAGGCAACGGCATGGGCATCGGGCTGATTGCAGACCTGGCGGTGGGGGCCGATGGCGCCGGTAGCCAGGCCTGGAGCCGCCAGGACGAATTGCTGGCCAACCTCACCGTGGGCGCGCCGCCCGACATCCTCAACCGCGCCGGCCAGGACTGGGGCATTTGCGGGTTCTCACCCGAGGGCCTGAAGCGCAACGGCTACCGCGCCTTCATCGAAATGCTCAGGGCCAACATGGCCAACGCCGGCGGCCTGCGCATCGACCACGTCATGGGCCTGCGCCGGTTGTGGTTGATCCCCCGTGGCGCCAAGCCCAGCGAAGGTGCCTACCTGAATTACCCGCTGGAAGACCTGCTGCGGCTGCTGGCGCTGGAGTCGGTGCGCAACCAGGCGGTCATCCTGGGCGAAGACCTGGGCACAGTGCCGGACGGGCTGCGCGAAGCCTTGGCGGCCAAGAATGTGTTGGGCATGCGTGTATTGCCGTTCGAGCAAGCCTCGCCCGGCAAATTCACACCCATCATGGACTGGCCTGACGACGCCCTGGCCACCACCGGCACCCACGACCTCGCCCCCGTGGCGGGTTGGCTGCAGAACCGCGATATCGAATGGAGCCACCGCCTGGGGCTGGTCGATGCCGCCACCGAGCAACACTGGCGCGCCGACCGCCAGAAGGAACACGACGGCCTGCGCCGTACGCTGGAAACCAATTATGGCCCGCTTGAGGACACCTCTGCCGTGATCGATGCCGCTATCCGTTATGTAGGCCATACCCGCGCACCCCTGGTACTGGTCCCACTCGAAGACCTGCTCGGCCTGGACGAACAGCCCAACATGCCCGGCACCACCGATGGCCACCCCAACTGGCGCCGCCGCTTTGCCCTGCCCGCCGACCGCATGCTGGACGATGCAGACGCCGCACGGCGCCTGGAGCTGCTGGCCCAAGCCCGCGAGCAAGCCTGGGAGCGCGACCGATGAAGCCGCTTACCGCCACGCTGCGCCTGCAATTTCACAGCGACTTCACCCTCGACCACGCCCTGCCGCTGGTGCCCTACTTCGCCCAGCTGGGCATCAGCCACCTGTACGCATCGCCCCTGCTGAAAGCCCGCGCCGGGTCGCGGCACGGCTACGACGTGGTCGACCCTACACAGGTAAACCCGGAACTGGGCGGTGAGGCTGCCCTGGAGCGCCTGGTGGCCGCTTTGCGCCAGCACGGCATGGGGCTGATCGTAGACACGGTATCCAACCACATGGCCGTGGGCGGGGCCGACAACCCGTGGTGGCAGAGCCTGCTGGCCTGGGGCCGGCGCAGCCCCTATGCCGAATTCTTCGATATCCAGTGGCACTCGGCCGACCCATTGCTGGCTGGCCAGTTGCTGCTGCCGTTCCTGGGCAGCGACTACGGCGTGGCCCTGAAAGAGGGCGAGATCCCGCTTGAATTCGACAAGGCCAACGGCGTACTCCAGATTGCCCATTACGAGCAACGTTTCCCGATTTGCCCGGTGGACTATGGCTGGATCCTGGCGCTGAGCCCGGACCCGGCGCTGGCAGCACTGGCTGAGCACTTCACCGCTTTGGGTGACTCGGCTGCACCTGTTGAAGAGGCCCTCCCCCTGCAAGCCGAGCTGGCGCGCCTGGTGCGCGAAGGCGCCGACCTGGAATCGGCCCTGGTCGCCTTCGACAGCCGCAGCGAAGCGGGCTTCAAGCGCCTGCACCTGCTGCTGGAACGCCAGACCTATCGCCTGGCCAGCTGGCGCACGGCAGCGGACGACATCAACTGGCGGCGTTTCTTCGACATCAACGAACTGGGCGGCCTGCGGGTCGAGCGCTCGGTGGTGTTCGAAGCCACCCATGCCAAGCTGTTCGAACTGATCGAGCGCGGCTTGGTGGACGGCCTGCGCATCGACCACATCGACGGCCTGGCCGACCCACGCGGCTACTGCCGCAAGCTGCGCCGCCGGGTCACCAGCCTGATGGCCAGCCGCCCGCCGCAGGCGTCGCTTGAGCACTTCCCCATTTATGTGGAGAAGATCCTGGGCGTGGATGAGCACCTGCACCGCGACTGGCTCACCGACGGCACCACCGGCTACGAGTTCATGAACCAGGTGTCGCTGTTGCAGCACGACCCCGCCGGCGAAGCACCGCTGACGGAACTGTGGGCGAATGTGAGCGAGCGCCCGGATTACGCCGAAGAAATTCGCCTGGCGCGGCACCTGGTGCTCAACGCCAGCCTGGCCAGTGACTGCGAGTCGGTGGCCCAGGCATTGTTGCAGGTGGCGCGCAACGACTTGATGACCCGCGACCTGTCCCTGGGCGCTATCCGCCGAGCGTTGCAAGCACTGGTGGCGCACTACCCGGTGTACCGCACCTACTTCAACGCCTGCGGCAGGCCGGCTGAGGACGAGGGCTTTTTCCAGCAGGCCCTGGAAGGCGCCCGGCAAGACCTCAGCGAGGCCGACTGGCCCTTGCTGGAGCAAATGGAGAAGTGGCTGGGTAGTGAAGGCTGGCGCCAGCTGCCGCCAGGGCGGGCACGCAAGCAACTGCGCCATGCCTGTGTACGCTTCCAGCAACTGACCGCCCCCAGCGCCGCCAAGGCCGTGGAGGACACCGCCTTCTACCGCAGCGCACGCCTGCTGTCGCGCAACGATGTGGGCTTTGAAGCCGAGCGCTTTGGCGCACCACTGGACGACTTCCACAATGAGGCGCAGCGGCGCTTGCGGGACTTCCCCGATAACCTGCTGGCCACTGCCACCCACGACCACAAACGCGGCGAGGATACCCGTGCCCGCCTGGCGGTGCTCAGCGAACGTGCGCCCTGGCTTGCCAGCCGCCTGGAGCACTGGCGCGAGCTGGCCGAGCCGCTGCGTGAGCCGCTGGACGACGGCGTGGCCCCCAGCCCCGGCGACGAGTACATGCTGCTGCAAACCCTGCTGGGCACCTGGCCCCTGGGCCTGGATGTGCATGACCACCAAGGCCTGGAGCAGTACGCCGAACGGGTTCGCCAATGGCAGCAGAAGGCCCTGCGCGAGGCCAAGCTGCGCAGCAGCTGGAACGCACCCAACGAAGCCTATGAAGCCAGCTGCGTACGCTATCTGGATGGCTTGCTGCTGAACGACGACCACCTGCAGTTGCGCAAGTCTGTGGCGGATGCCGCGCAGTTGATCAGTTGCCCCGGCGCGCTTAACAGCCTAGTGCAGACCCTGATGCGCATGACCGTGCCTGGTGTGCCCGACCTGTACCAGGGCAACGAGTACTGGGATTTCAGCCTGGTCGACCCAGACAACCGCAGGCCGGTGGATTACCCGGCACGCCGCGCCTCGCTGACCGACAATGCGCCGCTGCCCGAGCTGCTGGCTAACTGGCAGGACGCACGGGTCAAACAGGCATTGGTTGCGCGTGTGCTCGACTGCCGCATGGCCCACCCTGAGCTGTTCCGCCGTGGGGCCTACCTGCCCCTTGCCGTGCAAGGCAAGCACGCTGACAAGGTTGTGGCATTCGCCCGCCTGGGGGACAGCGAACGGGCGGTGATCATTGCCCCACGCCTGGCCAGCTCGCTGCTGGGCGCGGCTGCGACGCCCCTGATCCCAGCTCAGAATTGGGACGATACGCGGGTAATTCTGCCGTTTGCCTTTTCCCCTGCCAACTCGACTGGACTTTTCGGTGCAAGCGTTGTCAGCCCTGTAAGAGAGTTGAAGTTAAGCGCCGTACTTTCCGAGTTTCCGGTCAACGTGTTGATCGAACACAACTAGCATTCAGGAGCGTCACGATGAGTGTCAACGATAAGCGGATACGCGAGTTTGCCTACCAGATCTGGGAGTCGGAGGGGAAACCGGAAGGCCACGAAGAACGCCATTGGGAAATGGCGCGCAAGTTGGCCGAAGCGGAGGCCCTGGCCCCCGATGCGAAAGCCAAGGGCAAGGCCAAGCCTGCACCCAAGGCCAAACCCGGGGATAAACCCGCTGCCAAGCCCAAGGCAGCTGCGGCGCCCAAACCACCGGCCGACCCCAAGGTTGCAGCGCTGCCTGCAGGCGACAAGCCTGCCGCTGCCAAAAAACCTCGCGCTGTAAAAAAACCCACCGCGAGCTGAGCCTTCAACGGTTCTGCCGCTGGCAGGCAGCCACTGGCCACGAGCGATTCGTGAACCAGGCCTGTCGGCGGCAGAGGCGTAGCAGTACCCACACTACCCAGCCCTATACGGCCATTCGAGGATTGCCATGAGCCCGCGCACCCCAAAGAAAACCCGCTCCGTTGCACCATCGCGCATTCGCGAAGGCTTACCGTTCCCCCTCGGCGCCAACTGGGATGGCCTTGGCGTCAACTTCGCCATTTTCTCGGCCAATGCCACCAAGGTCGAACTGTGTATTTTTGACGCCTCTGGCGAGAAGGAGCTCGAGCGTATCGAGTTGCCGGAGTACACCGACGAGATCTACCACGGCTACTTGCCCGACGCTCACCCTGGGCTGGTTTACGGCTACCGCGTACACGGCCCCTACGAGCCGGAAAACGGTCACCGCTTCAACCCCAACAAGCTGCTGATCGACCCCTACGCCAAGCAGCTGGTGGGCGAACTGAAATGGTCCGAAGCCCTGTTCGGCTACACCATCGGCCACCCCGACGGCGACCTGTCGTTCGATGAGCGTGACAGTGCCCCCTTCGTGCCCAAGTGCAAGGTAATCGACCCGGCCTTCACCTGGGGCCGTGACCAGCGCGTGCAAACACCGTGGGACCGCACCATCGTCTACGAGGCCCACGCCAAGGGCATCAGCATGCGCCACCCGGCAGTGCCGGAGAAGCTGCGCGGCACCTTCGCCGGTCTTGCCAATGACGAGCTGCTCAAGCACATCAAGGACCTGGGCGTTTCCAGCATCGAACTGCTGCCCATTCATGCCTTCGTCAACGACCAGCACTTGCTGCAGAAAGGCCTTAACAACTACTGGGGCTACAACAGCATCGCCTTCTTCGCCCCGCACCCGGCGTACCTGGCCAGTGGCAAGATCGCCGAATTCAAGGAAATGGTCGCGCACCTGCATGATGCCGGCCTGGAGCTGATTCTGGATGTGGTGTACAACCACACCGCCGAAGGCAACGAGATGGGCCCCACGCTGTCGATGCGCGGCATCGACAACGCCTCGTACTACCGCCTGATGCCGGACAACAAGCGTTACTACATCAACGATTCCGGCACTGGCAACACCCTGGACCTGAGCCACTCCTGCGTGCTGCAGCTGGTCACCGATTCGCTGCGCTACTGGGCAGGCGAGATGCACGTCGACGGCTTCCGCTTCGACCTGGCGACCATTCTGGGCCGCTACCACGACGGTTACAGCGAACGCCACAGCTTCCTGGTAGCTTGCCGCCAGGACCCACTGCTGCGCCAGGTGAAGCTGATCGCCGAGCCCTGGGACTGCGGCCCTGGGGGCTACCAGGTGGGTAACTTCGCGCCGGGCTGGGCAGAATGGAACGACAAGTTCCGTGACACGGTGCGGGCCTTCTGGAAAGGTGACGAGGGCCAGCTGGCGGACTTCGCAGCGCGCATGACGGGCTCTGGCGACCTGTTCAACAACCGCGGGCGCAGGCCGTACTCGTCGGTGAACTTCATCACCGCCCACGACGGTTTCACCCTGCGCGACCTGGTGTCGTACAACGAGAAGCACAACGAAGACAACGACGAGAACAACCAGGACGGCACCAGCAACAACGTGTCGTGGAACTGCGGCGCCGAGGGCCCTACCGAGGACCCGGAAATCAACGCCCTGCGCATGCGCCAGATGCGCAACTTCTTCGCCACCCTGCTGTTTGCCCAAGGCACGCCGATGATCGTGGCGGGGGACGAGTTCAGCCGCACCCAGCATGGCAACAACAACGCCTATTGCCAGGACAGCGAGATTGGCTGGGTGAACTGGGACCTGGATGACGAAGGCCAGGCCCTGCTGACGTTCGTCCGCCGCCTCACCCGCCTGCGCCTTAAATACCCCGTACTGCGCCGCTCGAGCTTCCTGGTGGGTGACTACAACGAGGCCATTGGGGTGAAGGACGTCACCTGGCTGGCGCCGGACGGCAACGAGATGAGCGTGGAGCAGTGGGAAGACCCGAATGGCCGTTGCCTGGGCATGCTGATCGACGGCCGTGCCCAGGTCAGCGGCATCGCACGGCCGGGTGCCGAGGCGACGGTGCTGCTGATCGTCAACGCGCACCATGACACCGTGCAGTTCAAGCTGCCAACCGTGCCAGAGGGTAACTACTGGGGTTGCGTGATCGACACCGACCGGCCGGAGCTGCGTAAAGCGCAGCAGCTGGAATTCGACAGCACGTTCGATGTGACCGGGCGTTCGGTGGTGTTAATGGTGTTGGAGCGCGAAGAGGAGTAAGGCCTGGTCGCGGCTGGGGGTTTTGCCGTGGCGTATGCGGCGCTTGTGAGATCGAGCGCCGCATCCGCCACGGCTATCACCTCCCGGCCCAAACCTGAATAACCTGCACCTACCGAGCAGGCCTCATGATCAACACCCCCAATGGCGGCAAGTTCAGCGCCAGCGACAGGGGTTGCCCGTGGCTAGGCGTTTCTACACTCTCCACCGCCCCCATGTTGCCTATGTTCGAACCCGCATAGGTCTCGGCATCACTGTTCAACAGCTCCTGCCAACGCTCGCCGAACGGCACGCCAACGCGGTAACCCTCACGCGGCACTGGCGTGAAGTTGGCCACCACCAACACAGGCTCGCCCTCACTGCTCCAGCGCAACCAGGCAAACACGCTGTTCTGCGCGTCATCACCGATCAACCACTGGAAGCCCTGTGGCTGGCAATCCTGCTCGTGCAGCGCCGGCACCTCGCGGTACAGGCGGTTAAGGTCGCTGACAAGGCGCTGCACCCCCTGGTGCTCCGGGTACTGCAGCAGGTACCAGTCCAGCTCGGCATCGTGGTTCCACTCCCGCCACTGGCCAAACTCACAGCCCATGAACAGGAGCTTCTTGCCCGGGTGTGCCCACATGTAGGTCAGGTAGGCGCGCAGGTTGGCGAACTTCTGCCAACGGTCACCCGGCATCTTGTCGATCAGCGACCGCTTACCGTGCACCACTTCGTCATGGGAGATCGGCAGCACAAAATGCTCGGAATAGGCATACACCAACCCGAAGCTCATTTCGTTGTGGTGGTGGGCGCGGTGGACCGGGTCATTCTGGATGTAATGCAACGTGTCATGCATCCAGCCCATGTTCCACTTGTAACCGAAGCCCAGGCCGCCTTGTTCGATCGGCTGGCTGACCCCGGGCCAGGCGGTGGATTCTTCGGCGATGATCAACGCGCCGGGCGCTTCATGGGCCGCCACACCGTTGAGGTGGCGGATGAAGTCGATGGCCTCCAGGTTCTCACGCCCGCCATGACGGTTGGGCACCCACTCCCCCGCCTTGCGCGAATAGTCGCGGTACAGCATCGACGCCACGGCATCCACCCGCAGGCCGTCGATATGGAAGTGCTTCAGCCAATGCAAGGCCGACGCCATCATGAAGCCGCGCACTTCGTTGCGTCCCAGGTTGTAGATGAGGGTGTTCCAGTCCTGGTGGTAGCCTTCCAGCGGGTTGTCGTACTCGTACAGCGCCGTGCCATCGAAGCGGGCCAGGCCATGTTCGTCGGTGGGGAAATGCGCAGGCACCCAATCCAGAATCACGCCGATGCTGGCCTGGTGGCAAGCATCGATGAACGCGGCAAATTCTTCAGCCATGCCATACCGGGAGGTGGGCGCGAACATGGACAGCGGCTGATAGCCCCAGGACCCGCCAAACGGGTGTTCCATGATTGGCAGCAGCTCGATGTGGGTAAAGCCCAACTGCTGCACATAGGGCACCAGGCGGTCGGCCAGCTCGCGCCAGTTGTAGTAGCGGCCTACCTCACCCGCCTCGTTCATCTCGCAGCGCCATGAACCGGGGTGCAGTTCATAGATGGACAGCGGCGCGCTGTAGGCATGGCGCTGGGCGCGCTCGTCCATCCACTGCTGGTCGCCCCACGCATGGCCCAACGGCCCTGCCACCTTGGACGCCGTGCTCGGTGGCAACTGCGTGGCGCGTGCCAGCGGGTCGGCCTTGAGCGGCAGAATGCCGCCCTTGCCCAATACTTCGAACTTGTACGTTTCGCCCACACCCAGGCGCGGGATGAACAACTCCCACACGCCGGCCTCGTGACGCAGCCGCATCAGGTGGCGGCGCCCGTCCCAGTTGTTGAAGTCGCCCACCACGGACACGCGCCGGGCATTGGGCGCCCACACCGAGAAGTTGACGCCGTCTACCCCATCCACCTGGGTGGGCTGGGCACCGAAGCGCCCGGCGAGGTCGCGGTGGTTACCCTCGGCGAACAGGTGCAAATCCATCTCGCCCAGTTGTGGGCCAAAGCTGTAGGGGTCTTCAGTGACCTGCTCGCCGCCGGCCCAGCCGATCTGCAGCTGGTAGGGCTGTGCCTTTTCGAGGTGCGCGGTGAACAGGCCAGGCAGCGAACCTTGCACCATTTCAGCCAGCACCTGGCCGCCCTCGCGGGCCACTACACGGGCGCTGAGCGCGTCCGGCAGGTAGGCCCGCACGGTCAGCCCGCCTTTTGCATCGCCGTGAGGCCCAAGTACCGCAAAGGGATCGGCGTGCTCGGCGCGAGCAAGGGCATCCAGGTCCCGTTGCCGAAGGCCGCCGTTATCACGCGTTGAAACGTTCATTCTGACTCTCCCCAGGTACTGATCAGTCCATGCAGACCATGCAAAGGCACGGCCAGCCAGCTTGGACGGTTCTCGGCTTCATAAGTTATTTCGTAGGCAGCTTTTTCCAGGCAGAACAGCTCCAGCGCGGCACGCTCGCCGTCAGCCTGTTCCCAGGCATGGGGCATGGCTGCGGTCGCCAGCCCGTAGGCTTCGATGAACGCATGCCGCGACTGATGCAGATAGTGCCGTGCCACGCGCTGCCGGGCCTGCCGCGCCGCGTCGGAAAGGTCCACGCCAGAGGCGCTGCGCAAGATCATCGCAGCAGCATAGTCGAAGGATCGCAACACGCCGCTGACGTCCTTGTACGGGCTGTGCTTGGCACGGCGTTCTTCCAGTGGCCGGGACGGTTCACCCTCGAAGTCGATCAGGTAGGCGTCACCCTGTACCACCAGTACCTGGCCCAGGTGCAGGTCCCCGTGCACGCGCATCAACAGGCCGCCCTGGGCCTTTTGCGTGAGCGCCTGGATATGCTGGGCCAGCCCGTCACGCTGCTGTTGCAGGTCGTCCACCAAGGCTTGGCTGTCGCTATCGAGCTTGTCGCGGTGCTGGGCCAGCAGGTCCAGCGCGTGGGTCAGCTCGGCGGTTATCTGCGTGCTCCAGCGTGCGCTGTCCTGCCCGTCGCTGGGGCGTGGGGTGAAGGCTTCATCCGACGTTTGGGCTGCCAGCAGCAGGTGCATTTCGCCCAGGCGTTGGCCAAGCAGCGCAGCGAAGCCACTGAGTTCGGTCAGCGCGTCCGTGTGCGAATCGGCCTCGTTACTGGTGGGCTGCATCTGGTCGCGAATGGCGCGCTCCAGGGTGTTCTGGGTCCAGGCCCAGGCATCGCCCTGGTTGCTGAGGTAGCCCTGGGCAATCATCAGCAAATGCGGCGCGCCCTGCTCGTCCACCCGGCTGACCCATACCAGCAACGGGGAGATGTTGGTGAAGCCTGCAGCGGTAAGGTAGGCACTCATTTCCAGCTCGGGGTGGATGCCGGCATTGACCCGCCGGATCAGTTTGAGCACCACCGAATCACCCACCACCACCGAGCTGTTGGACTGCTCGGCACTGAGGTAGCGCACCGGGCTTTCATCGTTCAGCCCAAGGCCAGCCAGTTGCTGGGTGTGCTCGAAGCGCAGCTCCCCCTGGCCGCTGCCACAGGGTAGGCGCACGCCGTCTTTGCAGGCTTTGAGCACTGCACGGATGAACGGCTCCAACACGAACGCGTCGGTGATCAGCCCCACTTGATGGGCACGGCGTACCCGTGACAGTGCCAACTGCTGGGGCAGTGCGCTGTTGATCTGGTCTTCGGGCAGCAGGCCGAACGGCAACTGGTAGCGGTGGGTGACGCCATCGCTCTCTACCTCGATTTCACTCAGCAGCACCGGCACGCTGGCGTTCGCCAGGCGTATGCCGTAGCTCAGGCGAATAGCATCGATGGGCCCTTCCTTGCCGGCGAACCAACGCCGCTTGGGCAGGTACTGGGGCAAAATCGACGTTTGCAGGGTGTCGCGGGAGGGGGCCTCGAGCAGCTCCTCCATGCGTTTGCGCAGCACTAAAGTAGTCAATTCGGGTAACCCCTCGGTGGGCTGTATGTGCCAGCTGGGCATGCGGTCGTGGGAGGCCAGCAGGAACCAATAAAAGCCATAAGGCGGCAAGGTGAGCAGAAACGGCAACTGGCCGATGGGCGGGAACGCGCTGCCGCCCAGCATCTCCACCGGCACCATGCCCGCGTACTGGGCCAGCTCAAGCTCGGCCGCCTGGGCAGCGCGGGATACGTTGGCCACGCACAGCACCACTTCGGCAGTGCCATCGGCGTCGGTGTATTCACGGATGTACGCGAGAATGCGCCGGTTGCTGGGCGTGAGGGTGCGGATGCTGCCGCGGCCAAACGCCTTCTGTTGCTTGCGCACGGCCAGCATGCGGCGCGTCCAGTTCAACAGCGAATGCGGGTCGTGGCTCTGGGCTTCCACGTTCACCGTCTGGTAACCGTACAACGGGTCCATGATCGGGGGCAGCACCAGGCGCTGGGGGTCGGCGCGGGAGAAGCCGCCGTTGCGGTCGGGCGACCACTGCATGGGCGTACGCACGCCGTCACGGTCACCCAGGTAGATGTTGTCGCCCATGCCCAGCTCGTCGCCGTAATACAGCGTGGGTGTACCCGGCATCGACAACAGCAGGCTGGTGAGCAGCTCGATACGCCGGCGGTCGCGCTGCAGCAACGGCGCCAGGCGGCGCCGGATACCCAGGTTGATACGCGCTCGCCGGTCTTCGGCGTAGTAATTCCACAGGTAGTCCCGCTCACGGTCGGTGACCATCTCCAGCGTCAGCTCATCGTGGTTGCGCAGGAAGATTGCCCATTGGCAGTTGGCGGGGATTTCCGGGGTCTGGCGCAAAATATCGGTGATCGGAAAACGGTCTTCCATGGCCAGCGCCATGTACATGCGTGGCATGAGCGGAAAGTGGAACGCCATGTGGCATTCGTCGCCTTCACCCTCGCCAAAGTACGGCCGCGTATCCTCCGGCCATTGGTTGGCTTCGGCCAGCAGCATGCGGTCGGGATAATTGGCATCTATCTCGGCACGGATCGCCTTCAGAACAGCATGGGTTTCCGGCAGGTTTTCGTTGTTGGTGCCGTCGCGCTCAATCAGGTACGGGATGGCGTCCAGGCGCAGGCCGTCTACGCCCATGTCCAGCCAGAAGCGCATTACCCCGATGACCGCCTTCATCACCTGCGGGTTGTCGAAATTCAGGTCGGGCTGGTGCGAGTAGAAGCGGTGCCAGAAGTACTGGCCGGCCACAGGGTCCCAGGTCCAGTTGGATTTTTCGGTATCGAGAAAGATGATGCGGGTGCCGTCGTACTTGTGCTCGTCATCCGACCACACGTAGAAGTCCCGGGCCTTGCTGCCGCGCTTGGCATGCCGGGCCCGCTGAAACCACGGGTGCTGGTCGCTGGTGTGGTTGATCACCAGTTCGGTGATCACCCGCAAGCCGCGCTTGTGGGCCTCTGCGATGAACCGCCGGGTGTCAGCCAAGGTGCCGTAATCCGGGTGCACCGCCTTGTACTCGGCGATATCGTAGCCATCGTCCCGCCGCGGCGAGGGGTAGAACGGCAGCAGCCACAGGGTGTTGACCCCTAGGCCGGCAATGTAGTCGAGCTTGCCGATCAAGCCGGCGAAATCACCGATGCCATCATTGTTGGCGTCGAAGAACGACTTGATGTGCAACTGGTAGATGACCGCGTCCTTGTACCACAGCGGATCATCGATGAACGCTTGCGGGCGTGCACGCTTGGCCATGTGCGGCTCCTGTCCCTGTTCAGGCTTTGCTGATGCGCCAGATACCGAACGGCTGATGCGAAGGGTCGATGCGCATCCACTGGGTTTTGCCGTACCACGACCAGCGGTGACCATTCATCAAGTCTTCGCCGTGGGTTTCTGCATCGTCGCCCAGGCCCAGCTCCCACAGTGGCAGCTCGAAATGCGCCTCCTGGACGTTGTGCGGGTCCAGGCTGATGGCGACCAGAATATAGTTGTCGCGCTGGGGTGTGCGCTTGGCGAAGTACAGGATGTTGTCGTTCCAGCAATTAAAGAACGCCACACCCAGGTGCGTTTGCAATGCCGGGTTCTGCCGGCGAATGCGGTTCAGCCGGGCGATTTCCGGGATGATATTGCCAGGCTGGCTGAAGTCACGCGGGCGAATCTGGTACTTCTCGGAATCCAGGTATTCCTCCTTGCCCGGCAAGCCGGCAGCTTCGCACAGCTCAAAACCCGAATACATGCCCCACAGCCCCGAGCCCATGGTCGCCAACGCTGCGCGGATAAGGAAACCCGCTCTGCCGTTCTGCTGCAGGAAAAACGGGTTGATGTCCGGCGTATTGACGAAGAAGTTGGGCCGGTAGCACTGGCTCCACGGCGGCTGGTTGAGCTCTTCGAAGTATTCGCGCAGTTCTTCCTTGGTGTTGCGCCAGGTGAAGTAGGTGTAGCTCTGGGCATACCCCACCTTGCCCAGCCGCGCCATCATGGCCGGCTTGGTGAACGCTTCGGCCAGGAACAGCACGTCCGGGTACTGGCGCCGCACATCGGCGATCAGCCACTGCCAGAACGGCAGGGGCTTGGTGTGGGGGTTATCGACGCGGAAGGTTTTCACCCCCTCTTCCACCCAGCCGATGATCACATCGCGCAGCGCGGTCCAAAGGCTTGGCACGGCGTCGGGCGCGTAGAAGTCGACGTTGACGATATCCTGGTATTTCTTCGGCGGGTTTTCTGCATAGCGAATGGTGCCGTCGGGGCGCCAGCTGAACCAACCGGGGTGTTGGGTAAGCCACGGGTGGTCCTGAGAGCACTGGATGGCAAAATCCAGGGCGATTTCAAGGCCGTGCTGGGCAGCCGCCGAAACCAACCTGCGGAAGTCTTCACGGGTACCCAGTTGCGGGTGGATAGCCTCGTGGCCACCGTCCGGGCTGCCAATGGCATACGGGCTGCCAGGGTCGCCGGGCAGCGCTTGCAGCGAGTTGTTACGGCCTTTGCGGTGCTGTTTGCCGATGGGGTGAATGGGCGGGAAATACAGCACATCGAAGCCCATGTCGCGGATCATCGGCAACCGCTGATGCACATCGTCGAACGTGCCGTGGCGCTCCGGGTCGTCGGTGATCGACCGCGGGAACAGCTCATACCAGCTGGCGAACTGCGCTGCCGGGCGGTCCACGTCCAGCGGGTATTCACAGCTGCGGGTGAGGTAGCTGCGGTGCTCGGCAGCGGCCATCAGCTGGGTGGCCTCGTCACCCAGCAGCAGCGCCACCTGTTCGTCCTCCGGCAACCCTGGCAACCGGCCCTGCAACGCTTGCAACTGCTCGCGCAGCGCACCCGTGCTCAGCTCGATGCCTTTGCCCAGCAGCAACCTGCCCTCTTCAAGCTCCAGCTTGATGCCGACAGCTGCATTGAATTTTTTCTCGAGGTCGTAGCAAAAGGTGGCGTACGGGTCGATCCAGGCCTCGATGGTGAACACATGCGGGCCGATTTCAGTGGGGGTGAATTCTGCCAGCCACAGGTCGTTGCCAGGGGACGTCATGGGCACGCTGTGAATGCGTCGGCTGCCTGCCTGGCGCCAGTTCAGCACCACCGCCATGCGGTCGTGGCCGTCAGTGAACACCTTGCTGCTGACCGCAACAGGCTGGTTGCTGATGGCCTTGGCTGCAAATGCGCCGCCATCAAGCACCGGCTGGGTCGCCTCGATGGCGATACGCGGGGCCATCAACGCCTGGGACAAGGTGATGCCCTGGTCGTGTGGTTGATCGGCCGTGGACACGCTTTCGAAGGGCTCATTCAAAGACATCAGGCCTTGCTCCCCTGGGCTGTTGGCGGTAAGGGTTCAGAGCTGCGTGGACGCGCCGGGGTTCAAAAAACTTGAGTGAATATCGACCTGACACAATTGACAGTGGTTCGCTGTGATCGATGGGCGCAACATAGGGTAACGCTTATGATTGAAATAGTCGCGTGAGCCGCTCAAGCTAAGGCCTGCAAATGAATACTACTAAAGAGAAGTGTTACACCGCTTACGGCTTCAGCCGTAACCTAGCTCGCACGGCGGGCGTTACAGGCTTCAACGGCATGCCCCACGACCACCACAGCTGCGGTTATCATCTCGGTAAGGGCTACCGGATGTATAAGCCGGTTATCATGAGATTTTCCAGCGCTGACCCGCTCAGCCCATTTGGCGACGGAGGGGTGAATGCCTACGGCTACTGCGCTGGCGACCCGGTAAATCGCATTGATCCTGATGGGGCTTCCTGGCGGAGCCAGTTGGGCCTTGGCATAGGTGCACAACCAAAGTTGCGAGCGCAGGCGCCGCCGCCGGCGCTGCTGAAAGGAGTGCCGAGAGGCGAAGTTGAACGCGCCATGTCGCGCAGTTGGGACAAAATGATCAAAGAGCGTGATGAGGCGAAAATCTTTACAGCTGCTATGTGGGATGTAGCACCCCACATCTTTGAGCGGATTGAATCACACTTAGGAGCTAACGCTCTTTATGTCAATCGATGGTCACCAGGCCCGGGGCCGGATCATCTGCGAGACAGGTTGAAAGCCTTGAGAAAGCATCGTTATCTACAATATCAGGAAGAAATACTATTGGGCCGTGACCCGAGTTACACAGGGCACCTATCCGATGCACTTCTCTCAGAAAAAAAGACTAAAAAGCTCGTACGCTTTGATACCACCTTACGAAACGCGTACTTGCCATTTGAGGAGCGCTTAGCGGGAAGGTATATGGGCGAATACGAGCGGCGGGTCGGGCTGGGGGAGGCGATTGCACAAATCCGCCAAGTGCCTTCGCAGAAGTTCCGTCCTAAGTTGACATGGGGCTTCAGAGATAGAATGATCATGTGAGTCAATTTAACAAACAGATGTATGAGTTTGTTGGACACCCTGCACAATAATCGCGAGGCACGGTCATGACCTTACCAACCCCCCCCGAAACGCCTGACCCAAACATAGACGATCCGGAAATACCGCCTCCTTTGCCACAGCATGATCCTGACGACTTGCCGACCCAACCGACTCCCCCTCCTACGGTCGGCGATCCGCCTAGTCAAAATTCACCCGTGAAGACATGCCACTGACGATAACAATGAACTTTGGTGAGGCACGCACGATGCGAACAGCAAGCCATGACAGTTGCTGTACGGATGCAAGCTAGAGGAGTGAGGCGCTGCCAGAGTCTGCCCCCGTGCTGCGCAGCGCCACACTCCGCCGGAACGCCCTTTACCTCTAGGCTCCCCCTTTCTGGGCCAGCGCCATCTCAGCCACGCTAATCTCCCGCATCTTGAATTTCTGCACCTTACCCGTCACCGT
Source organism: Pseudomonas sp. S36 (assembly GCF_016647875.1). Classification (NCBI taxonomy): domain Bacteria; kingdom Pseudomonadati; phylum Pseudomonadota; class Gammaproteobacteria; order Pseudomonadales; family Pseudomonadaceae; genus Pseudomonas; species Pseudomonas sp. S36. Next base: position 20,139 of record NZ_JACVVG010000051.1, read on the forward strand.
CATTGGGTATTCCTCCACAAAGCGGATATGGCGCGGCACCTTGTAGTGCGCAATGTGCGCCTTGCACCAGCTTTGCAGCTCTTGCGCCGTCGCGCTGTGCCCCGGGTGCAGCTTGATCCATGCCACAATCTCTTCACCGTAGCGGCTGCAGGGGATGCCGATGACCTGCGCGTCGGCCACGGCCGGGTGTGTGTAGAAGAACTCTTCCAGTTCACGCGGGTAGATGTTTTCGCCCCCGCGAATGATCATGTCCTTGTTGCGCCCAACGATGCGCACATACCCCGCTTCGTCCATCACCGCCAGGTCGCCCGAATGCATCCAGCCGGCCGCGTCAATGGCATCTGCCGTGGCCTGGGGGTTTTCCCAATAGCCCAGCATCACGCTGTAGCCGCGGGTGCACAGCTCGCCGATCTCGCCACGGGGCACCACACAGCCTTCTGCGTCTATCAGCTTGTTTTCCAGCTGCGGCTGGGTGCGGCCAACGGTTGTCACGCGCAGTTCCAGTTCATCGTCCGGGCCGGTCTGCAGGGACACCGGGCTGGTTTCGGTCATGCCGTAGGCAATCTGCACCTCCCCCATGTGCATCTGGTCGATCACCCGGCGCATCACCTCGATCGGGCAGGTGGCGCCGGCCATGATGCCGCTGCGCAGGCTGGACAGGTCCATGCCTGGGCGGGCCGGGTGGTCGAGCATGGCGATGAACATGGTGGGTACGCCGTACAGGATGGTGCCCTGCTCGTCGGCCACGGCGCGCAGGGTAAGCTCGGCATCGAAGGCATCGCCGGGGTAGACCATGGTGCTGCCATGTGTGATGCAACCCAGGTTGCCCATGACCATGCCGAAGCAGTGGTAGAGCGGCACCGGTATCACCATGCGGTCCTTTTCGGTCAGGCCCAGGCTTTCGCCGACCATGAAACCGTTGTTCAGGATGTTGTAATGGCTGAGCGTGGCGCCCTTGGGTGCCCCGGTGGTGCCCGAGGTGTACTGGATGTTCACCGGCTGGTCGAATTGCAGGCTTTGCTGGCGCGTCGTATACGCCTGGGCGGTGACCTGCTGCGACCAATCGGCCAAGGCATGCCAAGGCAGGAAGCCCGCTGGCGGGTTGCTGGCCAGGCTTACCACCCCACGCAGCGCCGGCAAACGCTCACACGCCAGCTGGCCCGTAGGCGCATTGGCCAACTCCGGCGCCAGTGCCTGCACCATGGCGTGGTAGTCCGAGGTTTTGAACGCATCGGCACACACCAACCAGCGACAGCCGGATTGGCGCAGCACGTATTCAAGTTCCGCCACCCGGTAAGCCGGGTTGACGTTGACCAGAATGGCCCCGACCTTGGCAGTGGCCACTTGCAGGATGCACCACTGCGCACAGTTGGGTGACCAGATGCCGACGCGGTCGCCGGTAGCCACGCCCAGCGCCATCAGGGCCCGTGCGTGTATGTCGACTTGCTCGGCCAGTTGCTGCCAGGTGTAACGCAGCCCCTGGTGACGCGAGACCAGCGCCTCCCGGCCAGCGCAGCGGGCGACCGTGGCATCGAAGGCCTGGCCGATGGTGTGGGTCAGCAGCGGGCGGTCCTGGCCACCACGGGTGTAGCTGGGTTGGTTCATGGGTGTCCCTTCTTGTGATTGTTCTGGGCACGGCGGGTGAAGACGCCGATACTGTGGCGCAGATTTACGTTAACGTAAAGGTCACTCACGCATTGACAGCCCACATCGCCAAGTTTACGTTAACGTAAAGGTGAAACAGCCACCTGGGCTGCAACAGTCAAACCCTCATTCAAGAACAAGAAGGTGCCCCAGCATGCATTACCCCACCCTGAACTTCGCCCTGGGCGAAACCATCGACATGCTCCGCGACCAGGTCAGCACCTTCGTCGCCGCAGAGCTGGCACCGCGCGCCGCCCAGATCGACCACGACAACCTGTTCCCGGCTGACATGTGGCGCAAGTTCGGCGACATGGGCCTACTCGGCATCACCGTGCCCGAAGAATACGGCGGATCCGGCCTGGGTTACCTGGCCCACGTGGTTGCAATGGAAGAAATCAGCCGGGGCTCGGCGTCGGTGGCGCTGTCTTACGGCGCCCACTCCAACCTCTGCGTGAACCAGATCAACCGCAACGGCAACCCCGAACAGAAGGCCAAGTACCTGCCCAAGCTAGTGAGCGGGGAGCACATCGGCGCCCTGGCCATGAGCGAGCCCAACGCCGGCTCTGACGTGGTCTCGATGAAACTGCGCGCAGACAAGCGCGGCGACCATTACGTGCTCAACGGCAGCAAGACCTGGATCACCAACGGCCCAGACGCCAACACCTATGTGATCTACGCCAAGACCGACCTGGACAAGGGCGCCCACGGCATTACCGCATTCATCGTGGAGCGGGACTGGAAAGGCTTTAGCCGCAGCAACAAGTTCGACAAGCTGGGCATGCGCGGCTCCAACACCTGCGAGCTGTTCTTCGATGACGTGCAGGTGCCGGAAGAAAACATTCTGGGGCAGCTTAACGGTGGCGTGCGGGTGCTGATGAGCGGCCTGGACTACGAGCGCGTGGTGCTGTCGGGCGGGCCCACCGGCATCATGCAAAGCTGCATGGACCTGGTGGTGCCCTACATTCACGACCGCAAGCAGTTCGGCCAGAGCATCGGTGAATTCCAGTTGATCCAGGGCAAGGTCGCCGACATGTACACCCAGCTCAACGCCAGCCGCGCTTACCTGTATGCCGTGGCCCAGGCCTGCGACCGTGGCGAAACCACGCGCAAGGACGCTGCCGGCGTCATCCTTTACACCGCCGAGCGCGCCACGCAAATGGCCCTGGAAGCTATCCAGATTCTGGGCGGCAACGGCTACATCAACGAGTTCCCGGCCGGGCGCCTGCTGCGTGACGCCAAGCTGTACGAGATTGGCGCCGGCACCAGCGAGATCCGCCGCATGCTGATTGGCCGCGAGCTGTTCAACGAAACCCGCTGAGCAAAAGGGACGAGCGTACATGGCTACCTTGAACACCCAGATCAACCCGCGTTCAGCGGAGTTTGCCGGTAACACCGCGGCCATGCTCGAGCAGGTAACAGCCCTGCGCAGCCTGCTGGCCCAGGTTGCCCAAGGCGGCGGCCCGAAAGCCCAGGAGCGGCACACGTCGCGGGGCAAGTTGCTGCCGCGTGACCGTATCGACCGCCTGCTGGACCCAGGTTCACCGTTTCTCGAGATCGGCCAGTTGGCGGCCCATGAGGTGTATGGCGAGGACGTGCCGGCAGCAGGCGTGATCGCCGGCATCGGCCGCGTCGAAGGCGTTGAATGCATGATCGTGGCCAACGACGCCACGGTGAAAGGCGGTTCGTATTACCCGCTGACGGTAAAAAAGCACCTGCGTGCGCAAACTATCGCCCTGCAAAACCGCCTGCCGTGCATCTACCTGGTGGATTCGGGCGGCGCCAACCTGCCCCGCCAGGACGAAGTGTTCCCCGACCGCGAGCACTTTGGCCGTATCTTCTTCAACCAGGCCAACATGAGCGCCCAGGGCATCCCACAGATCGCCGTGGTGATGGGCAGCTGCACGGCAGGCGGTGCCTATGTGCCGGCCATGGCCGATGAAGCGATCATGGTGCGCCAGCAGGCTACCATCTTTCTCGCCGGCCCACCGCTGGTAAAGGCCGCCACCGGTGAGGTGGTGAGCGCTGAAGACCTGGGCGGGGCCGACGTGCATTGCCGCACCAGCGGCGTGGCCGACCATTACGCCGACAACGACGAGCACGCCCTGGCCCTGGCCCGCCGCAGCGTGGCCAACCTCAACTGGCACAAGCTGGGCAAGCTGCAGCGCCTGGCACCCGTGGCCCCCTTGTACGCTGCCGATGAGCTGTACGGGGTGGTGCCTGCCGATGCCAAGCAGCCCTTCGATGTACGTGAAGTGATCGCCCGGCTGGTGGATGGCTCGGTATTCGACGAGTTCAAGGCCTTGTTCGGTACCACCCTGGTCTGCGGCTTCGCCCACCTGCACGGCTACCCGGTGGCGATACTGGCCAACAACGGCATCCTGTTCGCCGAAGCTGCGCAAAAAGGCGCGCACTTCATCGAACTGGCCTGCCAGCGCGGCATTCCGCTGCTGTTCCTGCAGAACATCACCGGGTTCATGGTGGGCAAAAAGTACGAAGAAGGCGGCATCGCCAAGCACGGTGCCAAGCTGGTAACTGCCGTGGCCTGTGCCCAGGTGCCCAAGTTCACGGTAATCATCGGCGGCAGCTTTGGGGCGGGCAACTATGGCATGTGTGGCCGCGCCTACGACCCACGCTTTCTGTGGATGTGGCCTAACGCACGCATCGGCGTGATGGGCGCCGAACAGGCCGCTGGGGTGCTGGCGCAGGTGAAGCGCGAGCAGAGCGAGCGCAGCGGCCAGGCCTTTACGGCGGACGACGAAGCCAGGCTCAAACAGCCCATCCTCGACCAGTACGAGCACCAGGGCCACCCCTACTACTCCAGCGCCCGCCTGTGGGACGACGGGGTAATCGACCCGGCGCAAACCCGCGAAGTGCTCGGCCTGGCGCTGTCGGCGGCCTTGAACGCCCCCATCGAACCGACCTGTTTCGGCATTTTCCGGATGTGACCCCATGCGCGAATTCAGCACCGTGGAAGTGCTCCACGACCCCCGTGGCTTCGCCACCCTGTGGCTCAGCCGCGAAGACAAGAACAACGCCTTCAATGCCCTGATGATCCAGGAGTTGATCGCCGCCCTCGGGCAGCTGGCCAAAGATGCCCGCCTGCGTTTTTTGCTTGTGCGTGGCCGTGGCCGGCACTTCAGCGCCGGTGCCGACCTGGCCTGGATGCAGCAATCGGCGCAATTGGACTTCGACACCAACCTGCAGGACGCCCACCAGCTGGGTGAACTGATGTATGCCTTGCAACGCCTCAAGGTGCCGACCCTGGCGGTGGTACAAGGTGCTGCGTTTGGCGGTGCCCTGGGCCTGATCAGCTGCTGCGACATGGCAATCGGCGCTGAGGACGCCCAGCTGTGCCTTTCCGAGGTGCGCATTGGCCTGGCGCCGGCCGTTATCAGCCCGTTCGTGGTCAAGGCCATGGGCGAGCGTGCCACCCGCCGCTATGCGCTCACCGCCGAGCGCTTCAGCGGCGTTAGGGCCCGGGAGCTGGGCCTGTTGGCCGAGGTGTACCCCGCCGACGAACTGGATGCACAGGCTGAGGCCTGGGCCGGCAACCTGCTGCTGAACAGCCCCCAGGCCCTGCGCGCCACCAAAGACCTGCTGCAGGAAGTGGACGCCGGCCAGCTTACCCCTGCCCTGCGCCAATACTGTGAGAACACCATCGCCCGCATTCGCGTGAGCGCCGAAGGCCAGGAAGGCTTGCATGCCTTTCTGGAAAAACGCCGCCCCGCCTGGCACACCCATGACTCCAAGGAGCCGCGCCCATGAGCCGCCAAGCCTTGACCACCCTGCTGGTCGCCAACCGTGGCGAAATCGCCTGCCGGGTGATGCGCACCGCCAAGGCCATGGGCCTGACCACGGTCGCGGTGCACAGCGCCACCGACCGCAATGCCCGCCACAGCCGCGAGGCCGATATCAGTGTTGACCTGGGCGGTAGCAAGGCCGCCGACAGTTACCTGCAAATCGACAAGCTGCTGGCTGCGGCAAACGCCAGCGGCGCCCAGGCCATCCACCCGGGCTACGGCTTCTTGTCCGAAAACGCAGGCTTTGCCCGGGCCATCGAAGAAGCCGGGCTGATCTTCCTGGGCCCACCGGCCAGCGCCATCGATGCCATGGGCAGCAAGTCTGCCGCCAAGGCGCTGATGGAAACCGCAGGCGTGCCCCTGGTGCCGGGCTACCACGGCGAAGCCCAGGACCTGGACACCTTCCGCACCGCGGCCGAGCGCATCGGCTACCCGGTGCTGCTCAAGGCCAGTGCCGGGGGCGGTGGCAAGGGCATGAAGGTTGTAGAAGACCAAAGCCAGCTGGCAGACGCCCTGGCATCGGCGCAGCGTGAAGCCCAGTCGTCGTTCGGCGATGCCCGCATGCTGGTGGAAAAGTACGTGCTCAAACCCCGCCACGTCGAGATTCAGGTGTTCGCCGACCAGCACGGCAACTGCCTGTACCTCAACGAGCGTGATTGCTCCATTCAGCGCCGCCACCAGAAGGTGGTTGAGGAGGCCCCCGCCCCAGGCTTGCCCGCCGAGCTGCGCCGCGCCATGGGCGAAGCGGCCGTGCGCGCGGCCCAGGCCATCGGCTATGTGGGTGCCGGCACCGTGGAGTTTCTGCTCGATGCCCGTGGCGAGTTCTTCTTCATGGAGATGAACACCCGCTTGCAAGTAGAGCACCCGGTCACCGAGGCCATCACCGGGCTGGACCTGGTGGCCTGGCAAATTCGAGTAGCGTGCGGTGAACCGTTACCCATCACCCAAGACCAGGTACCGTTGATGGGCCATGCCATCGAGGTGCGGCTGTACGCCGAAGACCCGGCCAACGACTTTTTGCCTGCCACCGGCACCTTGTCGCTTTACCGCGAGTCCGCCCCCGGCCCGGGCCGGCGCGTGGACAGCGGCGTGAGCGAGGGCGATGACGTATCGCCGTTCTACGACCCGATGCTGGGCAAGCTGATCGCCTGGGGCGAAGACCGCGAGCAGGCCCGCTTGCGCCTGCTGGCCATGCTCGGCGAGTTTGCCATTGGCGGGGTCAAGACCAACATCGCCTTCCTGCAGCGCATCCTGGCTCACCCCGCGTTCGCTGCGGCGGAGCTGGACACTGGCTTCATTGGGCGGCACCAGGAGGTTCTGCTCCCTGAGGCCATGGCGTTGCCGGAGGCCCTGTGGGAGGCGGCCGCTGAGGCCTGGTTGCTGAGCGATGCCGCCCGGGTACGGGAGGACGACAGCCATTCCCCTTGGGCTGAGCGTAGCGGCCTGCGCCTGGGCCTGCCGCCTTGCAGCACCCTGCACTTGTGCAGCGGCGGCCAGCGCCAGGCCGTAACGGTGCAGCACAGCGCGCCGTCTGCATGGCAATTGCAGGGGGACCAATTGGTGCATGACCAGGCGGGGGTGCGTCGCCAGCACCTGGCTATCCGCCGCGGCAATACCCTGTACCTGCGCTGGGCGGGCGAGGTGCATACCGTGTCGGCCTTCGACGCCATTGCCGAAGCCGAAGCCAGTCACAGCCACCAGGGCGGGCTGGGCGCGCCCATGAACGGCAGTATCGTGCGCGTACTGGTCACCCCCGGCCAGCAGGTTACGGCAGGTACCGCGCTGGTGGTGCTGGAGGCCATGAAGATGGAACACAGCATTCGCGCGCCCCATGACGGCACGGTGAAGGCGTTGTTCTGTGAGGAAGGCGAGATGGTGAGTGAGGGGGCGGTGCTGGTGGATCTTGAAGGTAGTGGTACGTGAGGTGAATGGGGGGCGAGGTGCTTGTTTGTTTCTGCGCAAATCCCCTGGCCATTGACGCGACCACTTTGGGCATGACGCGGTATCGCGCCGTATGAAAAAGGCGTGACTGGCCCGGAACATCCGTAGGCTCGCGATGCGCCGCGCAGGCGGCGCTCGGTTTCACAGGCGCAAACAACGTTACGGCGAACACCTTCCATCCCCACTGCAGAGGAAGGCTTGACCTCGGGTTTAAATTGCATAAGGGCCGCCAGGTGCTCGCCGCGACAAGGTCTGCGCCGATGAGACCGAGCGCCGCCCGCGCGGCGGGGGCGGGGGGGGGGGGGGGCCGCCCCCGCGGGGGGGGGGGGGGGCCCCCCCCAACGTT
>NZ_JACVVG010000052.1:0-27772 GCF_016647875.1 Pseudomonas sp. S36
GGGGGGGGGGGGCCCCGCCCCAACCCACAACCGTAGAGGAAAACGCCTCATGGCCAGCGTCACCTACCTGCGCTCCATCGCCAACAACACCCCCTACACCCTTACCCTGATCGACGGTGAAAACCGCAGCCAGAGCCTGGCCATCGGCGCCCAGCATGTCTGGAACGGCGCCCTTGCCGTGCCATGGGTCGGTAACGCCGATGAAAACCACAAGGCCTTGCGGTTGATCCTCGGCCCCGCCGCCGAAACCAGTGTGTGGGTATTCCAGGACTACTGGCAGCCGGCCCACAAGGATGCAATCAAGTGCATCAGCGCAGCCGCCATGGACTACTCGAGCAACGACATCATCGAAATCGCCGGCGACAACCGCAATGGCGGCAACAAGAACCTGATCGTCAGCCTGGTGAGCAGGCAGTTCCAGCTGTTCATGGCCTGACCGGCCGAACAAGGATTTCATCGAGCAAACGCAAATTGCTCTTATTCAATGATCCTGGGCCTGATAAGCTTGCACGCCGGTTTTTCGCTCAAGCCCAGGATCTTGCATGTCCTTGTCGCTGTTCCGTTGCGCCCCTTTGCTGCTGGCCTTTGCCCTTGCCGCCTGTGACGACGCCCCGCGTTTCACCCAGGCCGAGCCCGGCGAAGCGCTGTCGGGTGGCAAGACGACCGTACTGCGCAGTGACCGTAATGCCTACTCCATGCCCGCGGCCAACCTGTCCCGTGAGCGGCGCCTGGACTTTGCCGTGGGCAACAGCTTCTTCCGCAACCCTTGGGTCATCGCGCCGTCCACCACCACCGCACGCGACGGCCTGGGCCCGCTGTTCAACACCAACGCCTGCCAGAACTGCCACGTTCGCGACGGCCGCGGCCGCCCACCGGAGCCGGACGCCAGCAACGCGGTCGGCATGCTGGTGCGCCTGTCTATCCCCGACCAGCCCTACCTTGCCGAAGTGGTCGAGCGCCTGGGCGTAGTGCCAGAGCCGGTCTATGGCACCCAGTTGCAGGATATGGCGATCCCCGGGGTAGCCCCTGAGGGTAAAGTGCGGGTCACCTATACCACCAGCACCGTGACGTTCAAGGACGGCCATCAGGTTGAGCTGCGCAAGCCGACCTTGCAGATCACCCAGCTCGGCTACGGCGTGATGCACCCCGATACGCGGTTCTCCGCCCGGGTAGCCCCGCCCATGATCGGCCTCGGCCTGCTGGAGGCGATTCCCGAGGCCGACCTGCTGGCCAATGAAGATCCTGATGATCGCAACCGCAATGGCATCCGTGGGCGGGCCAACCGGGTGTGGGACGACGCCCAGGGCAAGACCGTGATCGGCCGCTTTGGCTGGAAGGCCGGCCAGCCCAACGTCAACCAGCAAAACGTGCATGCCTTCGCCGGTGACATGGGCCTGACCACTACCCTGCTGCCCCACGACGATTGCACGCCAACCCAGGTCGACTGCCTGGCGGCGCCCAACGGTGATGGCGCCGACGGTGAGAAGGAGGTCAGCGACAACATCCTGCGCCTGGTCACCTTCTATGCCCGTAACCTGGCCGTCCCAGCACGCCGTGACGTGGGTTCACCAGCGGTGCTGGCGGGCAAGAACCTGTTCTTCCAGGCGGGTTGCCAGGGGTGTCACACCCCGCAGTTCACCACCGCCGCCGACGCCGCCGAGCCTGAACTGGCCAACCAGGTGATCCGCCCCTACAGCGACCTGCTGTTGCATGACATGGGCCCGGGCCTGGCCGACGAGCGAACCGAGTTCGCCGCCAATGGCCAGGACTGGCGTACCCCGCCGTTGTGGGGCGTTGGCCTGAGCGAAACCGTCACCGGCCACAGCCAGTTCCTGCATGACGGGCGCGCCCGCAACCTGCTCGAGGCGGTGCTATGGCACGGCGGCGAAGCCCAGGCCGCCCGCGATTTCGTACTTGCTTTCGATGCCGACCAGCGCGCTGCGCTGCTGGCGTTTCTGAATTCTCTTTAAACGCGCATAGGAGCCGGGCATGTTCCGACCCAAACTGTTGTTCACCAGCCTCGCCGCAATCGCTCTGGGCGCCTGCTCCCCGCAGGACCCGCAGGCCGTCACCTCTGCTGCAATCGCCAAGCAGGTGATCCTGCCCACCTACAGCCGCTGGGTCGAAGCCGACCGTACCCTGGCTGCCAGTGCCCTGGCCTACTGCGAAGGCAAGGAAACACTGGAAAAGGCCCGGGCCGACTTCCTCGATGCGCAAAAGGCCTGGGCCGAGCTGCAGCCGCTGCTGGTCGGCCCACTGGCCGAGGGCAACCGTGCGTGGCAGGTACAGTTCTGGCCAGACAAGAAGAACCTGGTCGGCCGCCAGGTCGAGCAACTGGTCAACGGCGACAAGCCCGTCGACGCAGCCACCCTGGGCAAGGCCAGTGTGGTGGTGCGCGGCCTTTCGGCCTATGAATACATCCTGTTCGACAGCAAGCCGGATGTGGCCAATGCCGAACAGAAAGCCCGCTACTGCCCGTTGTTGGTTGCCATTGCCGAGCACCAGAAGGCGCTGGCCGAGGAAATCCTCAAAGGCTGGAACAGCACTGATGGCATGCTCTCGCAGATGACCAAGTTCCCCAACCAGCGCTATGCCGACTCCCACGAGGCCATCGCCGACCTGCTGCGTGCCCAGGTCACGGCCCTGGACACGCTCAAGAAGAAACTCGGCGCCCCCATGGGCCGGCAGAGCAAGGGCATCGCCCAGCCACTGCAGGCCGAGGCCTGGCGCAGCCACAACTCCATGAACAGCCTGCAAGCCAGCCTCAAGGCCGCCCAGGCTGTTTGGGTGGGGGTCGACAACCAAGGGTTGCGCGGGCTGCTGCCAAGCGACCAGAAAGCCCTGGCAGGCAAAATCGACGATGCCTACGCCACCTCGCTCAAGCTGCTGGCCGACAACCAGAAGACCCTGGGCGAGCTGCTGGCCGATGACGCAGGCCAGCAGGCCCTCAACCAGATCTACGATAGCCTGAACGTCGTCCACCGCCTGCACGAAGGCGAGCTGGCCAAGGCGTTGAACATTCAGCTGGGCTTCAATGCCAACGACGGTGACTGATCATGCTGCGACGCCAGGCCCTGAAACTCGGTAGCGTTCTGCTCAGCGCCCTGACCTTGGGCGGCTGGAGCCTTTCGCGCCATAAAGGTAGCGACCCCCTGCTGCTCTCGGCGCGTGATGATGGCGACGGCAAGCACTATGCCGTCGGGTTTCGCCTGGACGGCACCCAGGTGTTCAGCACCCAGGTGGCCCAGCGTTGCCATGCCATTATTCACCATCCCAAGCAGCCAGTTGCCTTGTTCGTTGCCCGGCGCCCTGGCACCGAAAGCTACCTGATCGACCTGCGCGATGGGCGCTTGCTGCAAACTGTGGCCTCTCAGCCCAACCGCCACTTCTATGGCCATGCCGTGGTGCACAAGGAGGGTGAATGGCTGTACGCCACCGAAAACGACACCACCGACCCAGGGCGTGGCGTGCTGGGTGTGTACCGCTTCGAAGGCGAGCGCCTGGTGCACACGGGTGAACTCAGCACCCATGGCATTGGCCCCCACGAGGTGGCCTGGCTACCGGACGGCGAGACCCTGGTGGTGGCCAACGGCGGCATTCGGACCGAGGCAGAAAGCCGGGTGGAGATGAACCTCGACGCCATGCAGCCGAGCCTGGTACTGATGCAGCGTGACGGTACCTTGCTGAGCAAGGAAACCTTGGCCCAGCAAATGAACAGCGTTCGCCACTTGGCGGTGGGCAGCGATGGCACCATTGCCGTCTGCCAGCAGTTCATGGGCGATGCCACTGAAACGGCCGAGTTGCTGGCGATCAAGCGCCCGGGCCAGCCATTCCAGGCTTTTCCGGTACCAGAGCGGCAACTGCAGGCCATGGCCCAGTACACCGCCAGCGTGGCCATCCACAGCGAACTGCGTCTGGTAGCGCTGACTGCGCCGCGGGCCAACCGCCTGTTCGTGTGGGACCTGGACAGCGGTGCGGTGCGCCTGGATGCCCCTATGCCGGATTGCGCAGGGGTCGGGGCGGTGGAGGACGGTTTCGTGGTGACTTCCGGGCAGGGACGCTGCCGCTTCTACGATTGCCGCAAGCCCGAGCCGCTGGCGCAGCCGATGAACCTGCCGTCGGGGTTCTGGGACAACCACCTGCACTTGGTCTAACAACGCCCTCACCCCCAAATGCCCCCTCGGCGGGGCAGGGTAAGTACAGGGCGCCGGCTCACCCAAACGGCCGCAACCCCTGGCGCATGCCGAACAGGAACAGCAACAGGTCGTGATCCGGCTGCACCCTCGCCTGCTGCGGCTTGATCAGCCGCGGCAATGCGCATTGCTCGGCCATCTCGGCCTTGCTGAACACCACAAGCTTTGGCTGCTCCCAGGCAGCCACTGCGATGGTGGTCACCGCCAGGCCCGCTACCAGGAACAAAGCTCGAGCTATTTCTAGTTTCATTGCTCTAACCCTTTGACAGCGCTGCCAAACGCCACTTGGTAAAAGTAGAGCAACGTCTGCCATTCTGCATCGTTCAGCGACGAGTGGCGGCGCAATTGGCGCAGGTCGTTGGCTGCTGCCCGTTGGCAGCTACCCCTTGCGTAATACATACACGCGCCACATCGCATAGAACGGCAGGAAGTCGAGACGCTCCTGAATCCGGAACCCGGCAGCCTCGAATTCTGCTTCTACTGTTTCAGCGGGTAACACAAAACGGTTCTGGTAGTTGTCCTGCGCGACTTCAGCGCTGCGACGACGCTCCAGTTTCTTGCGCCGCCAAGCCTTGAAATTACCATCAACCCAGAGTGAAACGATCACGCTGTCACGCGTAACACGTTGAAACTCCTTGAGAATGACCTTTCTGTGAGCTGCCTCGCCAATGTGGTGGAACAGCCGCATGCAAAAAATGCTGTCTACCGAGTTGTCGGGCAGGTCGATCGCGAATGCTGATGTCTGCAAAGGCCGTACCCGCGCGACCACTTCGGGGGGCTGTGCCGCACACGCGGTGTCGATCATCGCCTGGGAGTTATCCGCGCCAATGATGATTCGGTTGTTTTTTTCGGCCAGCAGCGGCCAGAAGCGCCCCGCCCCACAAGGTAAGTCCAGCACCAGGCCAGGCTCACCCGCCAGGGCCAGGGCACGGCGCGCCAGCTGCTCGTCGCGCTTGTGGGACAAGCGGCGGGCAAGGCCGTCCTGGTGCTTCAAGAAGTACGCGTGGGCGTGGATCTTGTCGTACTTCTGGGAAAACTCGAGGTTGATGGGGCTACGCATCGGGCATCTCCTGATTCCAATGCCGCGAGCTTAGGCAGCCAAGCGTAGGAATCAGGTCATGCCGGTGTGAAAATTATGTCGTAGACCAATACCTTTCTTACAGGTTATTACGAAAGTACATCAGGGTCGCCTTTCGCTACCGTGCTGCTGAGGTCAACGTGGAACCGGCAACCATGGGGCTGGGCCGAGGTCAGGGTCACGTGCCAGCCTTGGTCGTCGCAGATCCGCTGCACCAGCGACAGCCCCAGCCCCAGGCCCTCGCCACGCCGCTCGTCGCCACGCACGAATGGCTTGAACATTGCCTCGCGCTGCTCTTCCGGTATACCCACGCCGCTGTCTTCAACGGTGAACCCGCTGGCTTCGAGGGTAAGCCGAATGTAGCCGCCGTCGGTGTAGTGCGCCGCATTACGCAACAGGTTGCCCATCACCGATTGCAGGAAGGTGGCGTTATACAGCACCGGGCCGGCACTGCTGCGGCCTTCGTAGTGCAGGGTCAGGCCCTTCTGCTCGATGGTGTCGCGCCATACCCCGATCAGCTCGTCACCCACTTCGCGCAGGGTCGCCCTGGATGCCACCGCGCCTTCGTCGCGCTGGGCACGGGCCAGCATCAGGAAGGTCTTGACCAGTTCGCGCATTTCTTCGGTGGCCCGTGCCACGCGCTCGACCTGGCTGCGTGAGCGGGCATCCAGCGCCGGGTTCTCCATCAGCAGTTCGCACGAGGTTGCCAGCACCATCAGGGGGGTACGCAACTCATGGCTGACGTCACTGGTAAACAGCCGTTCACGGGTCAGCGCATCGCGCAGGCGGCCCAGGGTGTCATCGAATGCCACCGCCAGTTGGCCCACCTCGTCGGCGGCGTAGTCTGGCGCCAGCGGCGGTGCCAACCCCAGCAACTGGTCCCGGTGGCGTACCTGGCGGGCCAGGCGGATCACGGGCGCCATCACCCGACGGGCCAGCAACCAGCCCAGTATCACCGCAAGCACGAGGCTGAGCACGAAGCCCACCACCACCACCGCGAACAGCACCCGCTCGCGCTCCTCGAAGTCGCTCTGGTCCTGCAAAAGCACGTAGCGGCGGCCGTCGACGATCTCGACCATGGCGTGATAGGACAACTGGTCGCGAAACACCTCGTGGAAACCACGGTCCAGGTGGCGCAGGTCCTTGGGCAGCTCGAAGTCGTCACGCCCGCCGCTGAAATAGAAAAGCTGGTCAGGCCTGGGCCGGTGGCTCCAGTCACTGACACTGTCCATGCGCAGCAGGCGCTGCAGGTCGCCCCCCAGCACCGAGGAAATCAGCCGCTCCTCCACCAGGTGCACGGTGGAGACGATACCGAAGGCGAACGCCCCGGCCACCAGCGCGCTCATCAGCGCGAAGGCGATGATGATGCGTTGGGCAAGGCTTTGCTTAAACTCCATCGCGGCCCTCGGCGAGGCGATAGCCGACGCCATGGACGGTATGCAACAGAGGTTTCTCGAAAGGCTTGTCGATCACCTGGCGCAGCTGGTGCACGTGGCTGCGCAGGCTGTCGCTGTCGGGGCAATCGTCCCCCCACAGGGCTTCTTCCAGCACCTCGCGGCGCAGCACATGGGGGCTTTTCTGCATGAGTACAGCGAGCAGTTTCAGGCCCACCGGGTTGAGCTTCAGCAAGCGGCCCTGGCGGCTGACTTCGAGGGTATCCAGGTCGTAGCTCAGGTCTGCCACCTGCAAGGTACGGCGCCCGCCACCTTGGGCCCGACGCAGCACGGCCTCGATGCGCGCCGACAATTCTGACAGCGCGAAAGGCTTGAGCAGATAGTCGTCAGCACCGGAGCGGAAGCCTTGCAGGCGGTCGTCCAGCTGGTCGCGGGCCGTGAGCATGATGACCGGCGTGTCGCGGCGGGCATCCTCACGCAGACGCTTGCACAGGGTATAGCCATCAATGCCAGGCAGCATGATGTCGAGCACGATCAGGTCATAGTGCTCGGTGGCGGCCAGGTGCAGGCCGGACAGCCCATCCTGGGCGCAGTCGACGGTGTAGCCCTTCATGCCCAGGTAATCGGCAAGGTTGGCCAGGATATCGCGGTTGTCTTCAACCAAAAGGATGCGCATTGGGGTCTCCTGTGCGGCGCTTCTCGCTGTGGTGCGCGGCAGGCGCAGCTTACGGCCTCTGTTGCGGCGGTGCCACCCCCGGCGCACATTCAGGCTGCTTGACGGTTTTTTCACCGATCCTTCACGAACGCAGGATAGCGGACAGCAGACAATGCGCGACCTTCTCGCGCCCTGGAGCCGCCATGCAGCAAGCAACCGTACCCCGTCCCATCAATTTCTGGCTGTACCTGGGCATCCCGGTGGCCACCGCACTGGGGCTGATCCTGCTCGAACTGACGTCAGTGGACATGGACCTGGCCACGTTGTTTTTCGACAACGCCTCGGGCCAGTTCATCGGCCGCCACAGCTACCTGCTGGAGAACATCCTGCATGACCGGGTAAAGCAGGGCGTCATGGTGATGGGGATAATGGCACTGGTTGTGTTCACTGCCAGCTTCTTCATCAAGCGGCTGTTCGGCTGGCGGCGTGAGCTCGGTTGCCTGGTGCTGGCCCTGGGGCTTTCCACCGCATTCGTCACACCGCTTAAAAAGATCACCCAGGTGCAGTGCCCGTGGAGCCTCACGCAATTCGGCGGCACGGAAACCTACAGCAAACTGCTGGAACCCCGCCCTGCCACCGACAAGCCGGGGCTGTGCTGGCCAGGCGGTCACGCCACGACCGGCTTCTGCCTGTTCGCCCTGTTCTTCGCCTTGCGTGACCGCAAACCGCGCTTGGCACGGGCGGCACTAGCGGTAGCGTTCGTGGCGGGGTCGGTGCTGTCCCTCGGGCGAATGATGCAGGGCGCGCACTTTCTCTCACACAACCTGTGGACCGCCGTATTCTGCTGGCTGATCGGCCTGGGGTCGTACTACCTGATTCTCTACCGCCACCGGCCCGTCAACGTACCAGCCATTGGGCGCGGCGCGGCGTAAGCCCACCTTTGAACGCGCAAAAAAATGCCCCGGCTCTCGCGAGCCGGGGCATTGGGTGCCGCTGGGGGTAAGGCTGGCTTACATCATGCCGCCCATGCCACCCATGCCGCCCATGTCAGGCATGCCGCCAGCTGCCGGCTTGTCTTCCGGCAGGTCTGCAACCATGGCTTCGGTGGTGATCATCAGACCGCCGATCGAAGCAGCTGCTTGCAGGGCCGAACGGGTGACCTTGGCTGGGTCCAGGATGCCCATCTCGATCATGTCGCCGTATTCGCCGGTAGCCGCGTTGTAGCCGTAGTTACCCGAACCTTGCTTGACCTTGTCAGCCACAACGCTTGGCTCGTCGCCGGCGTTGGCAGTGATCTGACGCAGCGGCGATTCGACAGCGCGACGCAGCAGGGCGATACCGACGTTCTGGTCTTCGTTGTCGCCTTTCAGGTCAACGATGGCAGCCAGGGCGCGCACCAGGGCAACGCCACCGCCAGGTACCACGCCTTCTTCAACGGCTGCACGGGTAGCGTGCAGGGCGTCTTCAACGCGGGCTTTCTTCTCTTTCATTTCAACTTCGGTGCCGGCACCGACCTTGATCACGGCAACACCGCCGGCCAGCTTGGCCAGGCGCTCTTGCAGCTTCTCACGGTCGTAGTCCGAGGAAGTCTCTTCGATCTGAGCACGGATCTGCTTGACGCGTGCTTCGATCTCGCCGTCGGCGCCAGCGCCGTCGATGATGGTGGTGTTTTCCTTGGACAGGATCACGCGCTTGGCGTTACCCAGGTGCTCCAGGGTAGCGGTTTCCAGGGACAGGCCGATTTCTTCGGAAATAACCTGGCCGCCGGTCAGCACAGCGATGTCCTGCAGCATGGCCTTGCGGCGGTCGCCGAAGCCAGGTGCCTTCACCGCAGCTACCTTGACGATGCCACGCATGTTGTTGACGACCAGGGTCGCCAGCGCTTCGCCTTCAACATCTTCGGCAACGATCAGCAGTGGGCGACCGGCCTTGGCAACGGCTTCCAGAACAGGCAGCAGCTCGCGGATGTTGGAGATTTTCTTGTCGACCAGCAGCAGCAGCGGGCTTTCCAGCTCGGCAACCATGGTGTCTGGCTTGTTGATGAAGTACGGCGACAGGTAGCCGCGGTCAAACTGCATGCCTTCTACTACAGACAGTTCGTTTTCCAGGCCCGAGCCTTCTTCAACGGTGATAACGCCTTCCTTGCCGACTTTTTCCATGGCTTCGGCGATGATCTCACCGATGGAGCTGTCGGAGTTGGCGGAGATGGTACCTACCTGAGCGATGGCCTTGGAGTCGGCGCAAGGCTTGGACAGGTTTTTCAGCTCGGCAACGATGGCAGCAGTGGCCTTGTCGATACCGCGCTTGAGGTCCATCGGGTTCATGCCGGCAGCGACGGCTTTCAGGCCTTCGTTGACGATCGACTGGGCCAGAACGGTGGCGGTGGTGGTGCCGTCACCGGCAGCATCGTTGGCCTTGGAAGCGACTTCCTTGACCAGCTGGGCGCCCATGTTCTCGAAGGCGTCTTTCAGCTCGATTTCTTTGGCAACGGAAACGCCGTCCTTGGTGATGGTCGGCGCACCGAAGCTCTTGGCCAGTACCACGTTACGGCCTTTCGGGCCGAGGGTCGCTTTTACCGCGTCAGCCAGAACGTTGACACCCACCAGCATTTTCTTGCGAGCGGAATCACCGAATTTTACGTCTTTAGCAGCCATGATCGTTTAATCCTTGAAAATCTTTGGAGTAACGGGAAGTCGGGGGAAATCAGCCTTCGACAACGGCCAGGATTTCGTTTTCGGCCATGACCAGCAGGTCTTCGCCGTCGACTTTCACGGTGTTGCTACCCGAGTACGGGCCGAAAACCACTTTGTCACCCACTTTGACGGCCAGCGCACGTACTTCGCCGTTGTCCAGGACGCGGCCGGTGCCGACAGCGACGACTTCGCCGCGGTTGGGTTTTTCAGCGGCCGAACCCGGCAGGACGATACCGCCAGCGGTTTTCGATTCTTCTTCGCTGCGACGGATGACGACGCGGTCATGCAGAGGACGAAGCTTCATTGTCGATCTCTCCCAAATTGTGGTTTTCATCGGCCGGTGTCGACACCGGCGGGTTGATGCTGTCCGGCGTTGCCGGAAGGCTGCTCGCCCGGGGCGAACCGCCTGAGTAATGTCTGGTGTTGCCACCAGAAACCTTGCGGTGTCCACTACATGAGGTCGGCCAATTCGATTACAAGGCTTGGGTTGGAAATTTTTTTACCGGAGGCGGTACAAGGCAGGTTCAAACATGGGGCTGCTGCGCAGCCCCTTCACAGCGGTGTCACTGGGGCAGGTTATTTATCGCGGCGCTCATACTCGCCCTCGATCACGTTCGGCCGATGGCCGCCGTCACGGGGGGGCTGGGCCTGGAACGGATCGTCCTGAAAGGCTCGCTGGCGCATGGCCTGGGCCTCGGCGCGTTCGCGCATCTTGCGCGCCGCCAGGTGACGGGTGAACGGCAGCAGGCACAGCAGGCCGAGCACGTCGCTGATAAAACCGGGAATGAGCAGCAGGCCACCGCCCACCGCCAGCATCATGCCCTGGAACATGTCCTCGGCTGGCAACTCGCCACGCTGTAGGCTCTCACGGGCACGCAACGCCGTGGCCAAGCCGGCCACGCGCATCACCAGTACGCCCAGGGCGGAGCCGGCGATGATCAGCAGCAAGGCCGGGAAAAAGCCGATGGCAGCGCTGACTTTCACGAAAACGAACAGCTCCAGCACCGGGAACAGAAGCAGCAGCAATAGAAAAACACGCATCAAAGCATTCCTCGTCGGAAGACACCCTTCCAGTAAGACCAACAGATGGATGCGTGTGCTCCGTTTTTCAAGCAGGCGCACCGCCGGCGATTGGCCATTGGTCGGCGCGAGCCAGCAAAACCAAGGCCTCGCGCACTTGTGTCGGCGTATTGCAAATACTCGGGAAAGGCAGCCAGTGAACCGCCTGGCCGATGCGCAAGTGCATGCCTTCGCTGTCCACACCGGCCATGCAGGCCGGGGCATCGTTGGGCAAACCGGTAAGCTGCACGTAATGCGCAAGGGCGTTGGCATGGTCACTGTTCATGTGCGCGACCATGCCCGCCTCCGCCTGGCCGGCAAACGGGTTGGCCAGGGTCACCTGGTCGAGCCAGTGGATGGCGCCGAAGCCGCCGATATAGCGGTGCCGTACTGGCACCAGGGTCCAGAAGTCGAAGTCATGGGCGCTGTGGTAATCGGCCGCATCCGGGAAGTAGCGGTAGTAGCGCTGTGCAGCGGCGTCGATAGCAGCCTGGTCGAGCAGCTTGTGGGCCTGGGCCATTACCGTCAGGCGCCCAACCGCCTGCACGTCTTGCGCCTCCCGCTCACCCACCAGCAACGAGCACTTGGGGTCTTTCTGCAAGTTGTGGGTGTGCTGCGCGATGCGGCTGATCAGAATCAGGGGGTTGCCCTGGGCGTCCAGGCAATAGGGCACCACCGAACCGAAGGGGTAACCGGGCATCGACTTGGAATGGGTCGACAACACGCCACGGTATTCCTTGAGCAGCAATTCCCGGGCGGGACGGATGGCATTCTGACTCACGGCGAACTCCTCAGGGTTGGAGCCTTACACGCTACAAGCTTCGGGCAGCAAGAAAAAGGGGCCATCGCATGGCCCCTTACCTTCAGGTCTGCAGCGTACGGCGCTTTACCAGGTAACGCCGAAGCCTGCGGTGTAGCGGGTCTTGTCCAGGTCGCTGTCGCGGGTGCCGGTGATGATGTCTTTTTCAGCCTTGAGGTTGAGCGATGCCCATTCGGTAACCTTGTAGCGCAGGCCCATCTCGGCATCCAGCGAGTAGTCGGCCACGTTGCCCAGGGGTTTGGCCAGCTCGCCATTGGTGAAGAACTGCACCCGCTTGCCGATCAGATAGCGGGTGTAGTCCCACTTCACGGCAGCGGAATAGAAGTTGTCCTTGCCACCGTCCTGGTACTCGTAATCGGTGCGGTTGAGCAGCGAGCCCAGCGAGAAGGCACCCAGTTCGTCGTCCCAGAACTGGTAACCCGGACCGGTACCAACGGTGCGCTGACGGGCCAGGTCTTCGATATGGTCGCGCTTGTATTCAAGGCGTCCCTGCCAGAACCATTTCTCTGTCAGGAAACGGTCCAGCGCGTATTCAGCGCTCCAGTTGTCCGTGGTGGTAACGTCGTCCTTGGTCTCACGGTTGTATTCACCTTCGGCAGTATGCCGCCAGCGACCGTGGCGGGCGGTGGTCTTGAAACCGACGTCGTAATCGTCGGTGTCTTTCTCGGCGCGCTTGTAATCCAGCGCGACGTCGACGTTACCCTTCCAGACCAGGTCCTCGACCACCGGCTTGGGCTTCATGATCTGCTCGATACTGGCAAGCTCCACCGTTTTCGGGGCCTCGCCATTGGCCAAGGTCACCTTGCCAGGCTCGGCGGCCTTGAGTGACTTGGCCTTCTCGCCGGTGTAGGCGTCCTGTTTGACCAGCAGTTCCTGGTCGCTTTCCAGGGTCTTCACTTGCTTCCAATCAAGGGCGATGGCGCCGCCGTAAGGCGTTTCGAGCAGCAACTTGCCGCCATCGAAGACTTTGATCTTGCCGCTCAAGCGGTCACCGTTCTTCATCCAGACGGTATCGGCCAACGCGGGCGAGGCGCAAAGTGAGGCGGCGAGCAAGGGCAACAGGGATCTAAGAGACATAAGCGGGCTACGGGTTCGATTTGGCGAGAAAAGCCGGGCATTATCCAGATACCGCCGGCCGGAGCAAGGACAGACCCGACGCTTGCCATTGAGTTCCACTCTCATTTGTAATGCCGCCGGTCCGGTTTCATCTACAGCCCAGAGAAGGCGCGATGTCTGATAGCCCTGCACTTATGACTGAAACTGCAGAACACCGACGAACGGCACTCTATTCAGTGCTGGGCCAAGTGCCACCGGGCAAGGTGGTGAGCTACGGCCAATTGGCCGAGCTGGCTGGCCTGGGGCGCGCGGCGCGATGGGTGGGCCGCACGCTGTCGCAGCTGCCCCAGGGCACACGCCTGCCCTGGCATCGTGTACTGGGCGCAGGCGGGCGCCTTAGCCTGGCGTCCGGTACGCCTTCGGGGGATGAACAGCGGGCCAGGCTGCGTGCCGAGGGCGTGAATGTGGCCAACAATCGTGTGGATATGACGCGCCATGGCTGGCGCCCGATGGAGCACAGCGGTTAGAGTGCGCGCTTTGTTCTGGAAAACTTGAGGCAGATGTTGGTCCATGCCCCGTAAAACCTGGCGCGCTGCGCTCGCTGCCTATGCCAGCCCGTCAACCCTGGTGCTTTTGCTGCTCGGCTTTGCCGCCGGCCTGCCTTACATGCTGGTTTTCTCAACTCTTTCGGTATGGCTGCGCGAAGCGGGCGTGGCCCGGGAGACCATTGGTTATGCCAGCCTGATCGGCCTGGCCTACGCCTTCAAATGGGTGTGGTCGCCCTTGCTCGACCAATGGCGCCTGCCACTGCTCGGTGGCCTGGGCCGCCGTCGCTCATGGTTGCTGCTGTCACAGATACTGGTGGTGATCGGGCTGGTTGGCATGAGCTTGTGCGACCCACAGCAGCACCTGTCGTGGCTGATCGCGCTGGCGGTGCTGGTGGCATTTGCGTCTGCCACCCAGGACATTGCCGTGGATGCCTATCGCCTGGAAATCGCCGATGACCAACGCCAGGCAGCCCTGGCGGCCAGCTACATGGCCGGCTACCGCGTAGCGGCCTTGCTTGCCACGGCCGGTGCCCTGTTTTTTGCCGAATGGTTCGGCTCCACCGGGTTCAGCTACCTGCACAAAGCCTGGGCCGGTACCTACGTGATGTTTGCAGTGATGATGCTGCCGGCCCTGTTCACCACCCTGGTCATGCGTGAGCCGCCTGTGCCCATGCGTACCCAACTGTCGGCGGCGCGCTACGGCCTGGCTCACCAGCTGGCATCGGTGTTCGTACTGATCATCCTGCTGGTGTCGGTGCCGGCCAGCTTCACGCAGATGTTCAACACCGGCTGGTCAAGCGTGATCTCGGGCGAAACCAGCCCGCTCGACCTGCTGCTTGAAGACCGGGCATTCCTGCGCCTGATCCTGTACGTGCTGCTGAGCTGGGCCTGCCTGTCGAGCCTGGGGCGTCGAGGCCTTGCGCCTGTGCTCACCCCGGTCAACGACTTCATCACCCGCTACCGCTGGCAGGCACTGCTGCTGTTGGGGCTGATCGCCACGTACCGCATGTCGGACACGGTCATGGGTGTGATGGCCAACGTGTTCTACATCGACATGGGCTTCACCAAGGACCAGATCGCGAGCGTCAGCAAGATCTTCGGCCTGATCATGACGCTGGTGGGCGCGGGTGTTGGCGGGCTACTGATCGTGCGTTTCGGCATCATGCCGATCCTGTTCATCGGAGGCGTGGCCTCGGCGGCGACCAACATCCTGTTCGTGATGCTGGCAGACATGGGCCCCAACCTCGAAATGCTGGTGGTGACCATTTCGCTGGACAACTTCAGTTCCGGCATGGCCACATCGGCCTTCGTCGCCTACCTGTCCAGCCTGACCAACCTGAAATTCTCCGCCACGCAGTACGCGCTGCTCAGCTCGATCATGCTGCTGTTGCCGCGGTTGATCGGGGGTTATTCAGGGGTGATGGTGGAGAAGTTCGGCTACCACGACTTCTTCCTGATCACCGCACTGCTGGGGGTACCCACCCTGATCCTGATCGCCCTGCAGTGGCGTCAGGACAGTGCCCGCGGTAAACAGCCAGCCGAGCAGTGAGGGCATGCAGATGCCCGCCTTGAGGGTTTTTCGCCTGTGAGATCGGGTGGTTTCAATCGCGCCCGATCACCCACCAGAGCGGCCACAGTGCCAGCCCCCCTGCTATGCCGGCCGCCACGGCAAAATGCAGCAGGCTGGCACCCGCTCCGATCATTGCCAACACAGCGCCACCCAGCCCCAGCAAGGCAATGGTGATCATGCCCAGCATGGCCGATACCAGCCCCTTGCTCTGCACGCTGGAAAACAACGTCATGCGGTACAGCACCGCGTTCGCCACGCCCAACCCCAGGGCATACAACGACATCCCCGCCACCACGCTCGGCACGCTCGGCCAGTACCAGGTCGCCAGCACCATCAGGCCCAACCCCGCCAGGTACGGCCATAGCGCCCCGCGCACCAGCGCAGGCAACGGGTAGCGATCGGCAATGTGGTTGATGATCAGGTTGCCTGCAATCAGCCCACCGAACACCGGTAGCTGCCACAGCGCATAGGCCAGGGTGCTCAGCCCTTCGTCATGAATCAGCAGCACCGGGGACAGCCCGATCCAGCCGATCAGCGGCAGGCCGACCAAGCCCAGTGCAGCACTGCCGGCGACAAAGCGGCGGTTGGCCAGCAACTGGCCATAGCCTGCTAGAAGCGGCAACAGGTGAATGGGGGTAAACGCCAATCGCGAGCCGTCGCGGCGCTCCACGCCGAGGGTTTCCGGCATCAGGCGATACAGCAGCAACCACGCCACCACCGCACCGACGGCGAATGCCACGAACAGCCAGCGCCAGTCCAGCCACTGCAACATCAGCGTGCCCACCAGAGGCCCAAGCAGCGGTGACAGCAAGGCGATATTGGCCAGCAAGGCCATCATGCGCACCGCATCCGCCTCACTGAAAGCCTCGTTCAGCGCGGGGTAACTGACCGTCACCACAAAGCCAAGGCCAATGCCCTGCAGCAACCGCAGCAGGTTGAACAGGCCGATGTCATACACCCAGAACGTACCCAGGCAGGCCAGGCCAAAGAATGCACAGCCAGCCAGCAGCAACGGCCTGCGCCCATAGCGGTCGGCCAGCGGGCCGATCAGCCATTGCAGCACCACCCCACCCAGCAGATACAGGTTGAGGGCGTGGGGGATGTATTCAGGGCTGGCGTTCAGTTCGCCCACCACCACCGGCATGGCCGGCATCACGGCGTCACTGGCCAAGTACGTCAACAACTCGAACAGGGCCAGCGTCAGGCCGAACAAAAGGGCACGCAGGGGGGTTATATAGAGCAGTGGCTTCATGATGGCGCATCAGGTAGGCAGCAAGGGTCAGGCTATATGCCAGAAATACCCGTATGTTGCTGTGAACAAGTGTAAAAGGATGGGGCCATTGCGCGCCCCACCCTTGATGCCGGGTTACTGCGCAGCTGTTTCCTGCACCACGCGGATGACCCGTTGCGGGAACGGAATGTCGATGCCCTCGGCCTTGAGGCGGTCACGGGCCTGCTCGTTGAGCATGAAAATCACGTCCCAGTAGTCTGAGGTCTTGGTCCACAGGCGCAGCGACACGGTGATGGAGCTGTCACCCAGGGTGGATACCACAGCCACAGGTGCCGGGTCGGCCAGCACGCGCGGGTCCTGGGCCAGCTCCAGCAGTACATTGCGAGCCTTCTGCAAATCGGCCTCGTAGTCCACGCCAACGTCGAACACCACCTTGCGCGTCGGCTGGCGGTTGGTGTTGGTGATGATGCCGTTGGACAGGGTGCCGTTGGGCAGGATCACGGTCTTGTTGTCACCGGTACGCAGCACGGTGTGGAAGATCTGGATGCTGTCCACGGTACCGCTCACCCCCTGCGCCTCGATCCAGTCGCCGATGCGGAACGGGCGAAACAGCAGAATCAGTACGCCACCGGCAAAGTTGGCCAGGCTGCCCTGCAGCGCAAGGCCGATGGCCAGGGTGGCACCACCGATGGCAGCGACGAACGAGGTGGTTTCGATACCGATCATCGACGCCACGCTGATGGCCAGCAGGATCTTCAGCACGATGTTGGCCAAGGTGCGAATGAAGTTCTGCAGTGCCGGGTCGTGTACCCGCAGGCCCACGAGCTTGGCCAGCCGGTCGCTGACCTTGTTGGTAACCCACCAGCCAATGGCCAGGGTCACCAGCGCCAATAACAGGCGGCTGCCGTACTCCATGACCATCGGGATCCAGGTGGCGGTTTGGCGGACGAGCTGATCGACCTCAGCGTTCAAATCCATAGTCATCTCCTGACGCCGAGCGGCGATTGCACAATACACCGGGCCGCCAGCCTTTCAGCGGCCCCGGCCCCCATGGACAGCCACAACCGGCCAGGGGTTCCAGCAAGGGAAGTCAGTCGCGGAAGTTGTTGAACTGCAGCGGCATGTCGAATTCCTTGGTACGCAGCAGGGCAATGGCCTCCTGCAGGTCGTCACGCTTCTTGCCGGTGACGCGCACTTGCTCACCCTGGATGGAAGCCTGGACCTTGAGCTTGCCATCCTTGATGGTGGCCACGATCTTCTTCGCCAGGTCCTTGTCGATGCCTTCGCGGAACTTGGCTTCCTGCTTCTTTTCCTTGCCCGATGGGTAGGGGTCTTTGGCTTCCAGGCACTTCACGTCGATCTTGCGCTTGACCAGGGCCAGGCGCAGGATTTCAAGCATGGCCTCCAGCTGGAACTCTTCTTCGGCAGTGAGCATGACGGTCTGCTCCTTGTCCTTGAACTCGAAGCTGCCCTTGCCCTTGAGGTCGTAACGGCGGTCCAGTTCCTTGATGGCGTTATCGACCGCGTTCTGCACTTCGTGCTTGTCCAGTTCCGATACCACGTCGAACGAAGGCATGGTTGTTCTCCCAGAAATAAAAGCGCGCTCGGGCTGAAGATGGAGCGCGCTGGGTTTGATGGTTAAAATGCGGGCTCATTATAACGGGTTGCGAAACGCATATGAGCAGCACCTGGCACATTCTCGGCGCAGGCAGCCTGGGTAGCCTGTGGGCTTGCCGGTTGGCGCGGGCGGGCACTGCCGTGCGCCTGGTCTTGCGTGATGGTCAACGTCTGCGCAGTTACCAGCTGGCCGGCGGGCTCACCCTGGCGGAGCAGGACCAGGCCAGGTGTTATGCCATACCGGGCGAAACCGCAGACGCAGCAGGCCCCATCCACCGCCTGCTCGTGGCCTGCAAGGCCTACGACGCTGCGTCGGCCGTGGCCAGCGTCGCGGCGCGCCTGGCCCCAGGCGCTGACGTGGTGTTGCTGCAGAACGGCCTGGGTAGCCAGGACGAGGTCGCCGACCAGGTGCCCCACGCGCGCTGTATTTCCGCCTCCAGCACCGAAGGCGCCTTCCGCGAAAAGGACTGGCAGGTGCGCTTCGCCGGGCAGGGGTTCAACTGGCTGGGAGACCCAGGCAACCCGGTGCCTGCAACGTGGTTCGAGGACGTACAGCGGGCGGGCATCCCGGCCGAATGGACGCCGGACATCCTCCCCCGCTTGTGGCGCAAACTGGCGCTGAACTGCGCCATCAACCCGCTGACGGTGCTGTACGGCTGCAATAACGGCGGCCTGTTGGGGCACCTGGAAGAAGTGGATGCACTGTGTACCGAACTGCAGCAGTTGCTGCACCGTTGCGGGCAGCCCCAGGCGGCGCTTGGGCTTGGCGAAGACGTGCAGCGCGTGATCCTGGCCACTGCCGCCAACTACTCTTCGATGTACCAGGACGTGCAAGCGGGCCGGCGAACCGAGGTGCACTACCTGCTCGGCCACGCGTGCCGTGCAGCCAGCCGGCACGGCCTGGCCTTGCCCCTGCTGGAACACCTGCAACAGCGCCTGGTCGATAACTTGCATGCGCGGGGCCTGCCCTGCAATTGACCCAGCCCCTCAACCTGACACGGATACCGCCTGCCCCATGACCTTGCGCCAACGTCTGGAAAACCTGCCCGTCGGGCAGAAGCTGCTGGCGGCCCTGCTGGTCTTGCTGGTAACCATCCTGCTGGTGGCCAACCTCACCTTCATCAGTGCGGCCTACTGGATCACTCAAGAGAGCATGGCCCCGCAGGCGCTGCAGACCATTGGCCGGCTGGTGTCCAACCCACAGCTCGCGGCCCAGGCAGGGAACGACAGCGAGTCAGCCAACGCCCTGCTCAAGGAGCTGGACAGCTACACACCGCTGCGCGCCGCCGCCATTTACGGCAGTGACGGACGCATGCTGGCGCAGCTGCAACATGGCGAGCCAATGACGCTGCCCAAACGCTTTCGCAACATTGACGGCTGGCGCCTGATGGAGTTTCGCAGCACCCAGCTGATCCGTATGCCACGCGAAGCCCGCCCTCCGGCGCACTTGCTGCTGGTGGCCAGCAGCGAGCTGCCGATGGCCTTCTACACCGGCACGCTCAGTGCCAGCCTGGCCATTCTGGTGTTCAGCATTCTGCTGTGGATCGTGATCGCCCGGCAGATCAAACGGCTGATCACCCAACCGATCAACCAGTTGGAAGAACTCAGCCGCCAGGTTACCCGCGAAGAAAGCTACGCCCTGCGCGCCCGGCGAGGCAACGACGACGAGATCGGCAGCCTGGCCGACGCCTTCAACACCATGCTCTCGCGCATCGAGGCCCGCGAGCAGCAGCTCAAGCGTGCCCGCGACGAATTCCAGGATGCCTACGACCAGGCCCAGGGGCTGGCCGAGGAAACCCGGCACACCAACCGCAAGCTGGAACTGGAAGTTCAGGTACGCAGCAAGATCGAGAAAAAGCTCACAGGCTTTCAGAACTACCTGAACAGTATCATCGACTCCATGCCCTCGGCATTGATTGCCCTGGACGAACAGCTGTACGTGACCCAGTGGAACCAGGAAGCCACCGCGCTTTCCGGCACCCGCCTGGATGAGGCGCTGAACCAGGCGGTGTTCATCGCCTTCGCGCCGCTCAAGCCGTTTTTGCCGCAACTCAAGGAAACCGTCGAAAAACACCGTGTGGCAAAGATCGAGCGTGTCACCTGGCAAAAAGGTGATGAACCCCGCCACTACGCCCTCACCTTCTACCCATTGACCGGGGGCGGTGGCCGCGGGGTGGTCATCCGTATCGATGACATCACCCAGCGCCTGTCGCTGGAAGAAATGATGGTGCAGTCGGAGAAGATGCTCTCGGTCGGCGGCCTGGCAGCGGGCATGGCCCACGAGATCAACAACCCCCTGGGCGCCATCCTGCACAACGTGCAGAACATCCGCCGGCGCCTGTCGCCCGAGCTGCCGCGCAACCTGGAACAAGCGCACGAACTGGGCATCGACCTGACCACCGTCAACCGCTACCTGCACAGCCGCGAAGTGCCGCAGCTGCTCGATGGCATTCAGCAGGCAGGCGCGCGGGCTGCAAAAATCGTCACCCACATGCTCAGTTTCAGCCGCCGCAGCAACCGCGAACTGGCGCCCTGCGACCTGCCAGCGTTGATCGACCAAGCGGTAGACATTGCCGGCAACGACTTCGACCTGGCCATCGGTTTCGACTTCAAGGGCCAGGCCATCGTGCGCCAGTTCGACCCGGCGCTCGGCCCGGTGCCCTGCACTGCCAACGAGCTGGAGCAGGTGCTGCTCAACCTGCTGAAGAACGCCGCCCAGGCCATCCACCTGCGCCCGCAGCCCAGCGAGCCAGGGCGCATAACCCTGCGCACACGGCTGGCGCCGCCCTGGGCAGAAATCCAGGTGGAGGACAACGGTGTCGGCATGCCCGAGGCGGTGCGCAAGCGCACCTTCGAGCCATTCTTCACCACCAAGGAAATCGGCCAGGGCACTGGCCTGGGCCTGTCGGTGTCGTACTTCATCATCACCAACAACCACAAGGGGCAGATGGAGGTGCACTCCACGCCCGGCCAGGGTACCTGTTTCACCCTGCGCCTGCCTCTCGGCCAACCGGCACCCGTGCCGGTCATCACGGAGCAATGACATGGGCTACCGCCTGTCGAAGATCTACACACGTACCGGCGACAAGGGCGAAACAGGCCTTGGGGATGGCCGACGGGTGCCCAAGGACCACCCGCGCATCGAAGCCATCGGCGAAGTGGACAGCCTCAACAGCCAGTTGGGGGTACTGCTCGCAGGCCTGGCCGAACTGGGGATGGATGAGGTAAGCAGCGTTCTGGCGCCCTGCCAGCATCGCCTGTTCGACCTGGGTGGGGAGCTGGCAATGCCCAGCTACCAGGCACTGACGCAGGCTGAAGTACTGCGCCTTGAGGCCGCCATTGATGCCTGGAACGAAGAGCTGGGGCCTTTGAAGAACTTCATTTTGCCCAGTGGTTCCGCGTTGGTGGCGCAGGCACATGTGTGTCGCAGCCTGGCACGCAGTGCCGAGCGCCGTTGCCAGCACTTGAATGCCGTGGAACCTTTGGAGGGTGTAGGGCTGGCCTACATCAACCGCCTTTCAGACCTGTTGTTCGTCGCAGCGCGAATCATTGGCCGCAGGCAGGGGGTCGCCGAAGTGTTGTGGCAGCCTGCCGAGAAGCCAGCAGGCTGACACCAGGGGGCCGCCGTTCAGGCCACAGGCCAGAACGCGCGTATGCCGGCTACCCCCTGAGCCCCGGCTTGCCAGGCCTGCTCACGCTCACCCGGCCCTACGCCGCCGAGCAGGTACACCGGCAGCGGGCACGCCGCGATCAGCCGCTGCGCCTCTTCCCAGCCCAGCGGTGCAGCGTCCGGGTGGGTCTGGGTGGCCTGTACAGGGGACAACGTGACAAAGTCGACCCCCATCTGCTGTGCCAGGGCCAGCTCTTCAGCGTTGTGGCAGGACGCTGCCAGCCACCGGTCGGTGGGGAACGGCCGGCCCTTGGGCGCATATTTGCGCAGTTGCGCCGCCGTCAGGTGCCAGCCGGCCGCAGGGAAGTCGCCCAGCCATTCCAGCGGGCCTTTGAGCATCAACTGCGCCTTGCCGGCGCACAGCCCGACCGCATCCACCGCCACATCCCGGTACTTGGGGTCGTACATGTCCGGTGCACGCAACTGGATCAGGCGCAGGCCAACGGCCACCGCTTTCTGGATGCCCTTGAGCAGTTGCGGGACTTCCAGCTCATCGGGGGTGATCAGGTACTGGTCAGGCAGGCGTGCAGCGGCAACAATGGGCCTGTTGGCTTGCGGGAAGTCGTACTGGGCCAGGTCGCGCGGTGCCACCCAGGCCAGCGGCTGGCCCTCGGCGCCATGGGGTTCGCCCTCGAACGCATCGACTTCGCGAACCTCCAGCAGCACGTGCTTGTCGGGGTAGTCGTGGCTGACCTTGATCAGGGGGCGCGAACGCGTCACCCGAATGCCCAGCTCTTCGTTGAGCTCGCGGGCCAACGCCGCCTCGACGCTTTCACCCGCCTCCACCTTGCCACCCGGAAACTCCCAAAGGCCACCTTGGTGCTGGGTATCGGCGCGGCGTGCAATCAGGATGCGACCATCCAGGCCACGGATCACGGCGGCTACAACATGAATCCGTTTCACCGCTTACG
The DNA here is from genome assembly GCF_016647875.1 of Pseudomonas sp. S36. Classification (NCBI taxonomy): domain Bacteria; kingdom Pseudomonadati; phylum Pseudomonadota; class Gammaproteobacteria; order Pseudomonadales; family Pseudomonadaceae; genus Pseudomonas; species Pseudomonas sp. S36. Next base: position 22,496 of record NZ_JACVVG010000052.1, read on the forward strand.
CTCCACCGGGTTCAAGGCTGGCACGCTGTGTTGAAGAAAGCCCATGGTTCGGCTCCTTTTGGCGTTGAAATGGCGGGGCCGGCAGGCAGCCCCGGCTGTATCAGGTACGGTACTCGGCGTTGATCTTCACGTACTCGTGGGAGAGGTCGGTGGTCCAGATGGTTTCATTGCACTGGCCGCGGCCCAGTTCGATGCGGATGGTGATTTCTTCCTGAGCCATCACCTTGGCACCCTGGTCCTCGGTGTAGCTTGGGCTACGGCAGCCCTGACTGGCGATGCAAACGCTGTCCAGGTAGACATCGATCAGGCTCACATCAAGCGCCGGCACACCGGCACGGCCAACGGCGGCGAGGATACGGCCCCAGTTCGGGTCCGAGGCAAACAACGCAGTCTTGATCAGCGGCGAGTGGGCCACCGCGTAACCGACGTCCAGGCATTCCTGGTGGTTGCCGCCGCCATTCACCTGCACGGTCACGAACTTAGTGGCACCCTCGCCGTCACGCACAATGGCCTGGGCCACTTCCATGCACACCTCGAACACTGCCTTCTTCAGCGCTTCGAACAGTGCACCGCTGGCTTCGGTCACTTCCGGCAGGTTGGCCTTGCCAGTGGCAATCAGCATGCAGCAGTCGTTGGTCGAGGTGTCGCCATCGATGGTGATGCGGTTGAACGACTTGTTGGCGCCGTCCAGCATCAGGTCCTTGAGCACTGCCGGTGCCACTTTGGCATCGGTGGCGATGTAGCCAAGCATGGTCGCCATGTTCGGGCGGATCATGCCTGCACCCTTGCTGATGCCGGTCACGGTGACGGTGACGCCCTCGTGCTGGAACTGGCGGCTGGCGCCCTTGGGCAGGGTGTCAGTGGTCATGATGCCGGTGGCGGCTTCAGCCCAGTTGTTTTCCGACAGGTTGTCCAGGGCAGCCTGCAAGGCGCCTTCGATCTTCTCTACCGGTAGCGGCTCACCGATTACACCGGTCGAGAATGGCAGCACCGACTCGGCCGGCACACCCGCCAGCTCGGCCAGCTTGGCGCAGGTACGTTCGGCGGCGGCAAGGCCCGGCGCACCGGTGCCGGCGTTGGCATTGCCGGTGTTGGTCAACAGGTAGCGCACGGTACCCTGCACGCGTTGCTTGGACAGGATCACCGGGGCCGCGCAGAACGCGTTGAGGGTGAACACGCCCGCTACGCTGGAGCCTTCGGCGCAGCGCATGACCACCACATCCTTGCGCCCTGGGCGCTTGATGCCGGCAGAAGCGATACCGAGTTCAAAACCCGGAACCGGGTGCAGGGTGGGCAGAGGACCAAGACCAACAGCCATTAGAGCGCTCCTAGACAATAGAGTTGATATCGAAAGACGAGGCCGCTGCTACAGGATTGTCGCGGTTCCTGTAGCAGCGGCCTTGTGTTGCGAGAGGGCCGCAAAGCGGCCCCCCGGATGTTTCAGCCTGCAGCGAACCGGTCAGGTCACTCGATCTGGCCGTGGCAGTGCTTGAACTTCTTGCCCGAGCCACACCAGCATGGCTCGTTGCGGCCCAGCTTCTGGTCATTGCGCACAGGGGCAGTGGCCACGGCCACCTCAGCACCCTCTTCGCTCAACTGCTCGCTTTCCAGGCCTGGCGCCGGTGCATGTTCGAACTGCATGCGGCTGGCCAGCTCTTCGGCATCGCGACGCAGGCGCGCCTCTTCTTGTTCCGGGTCTTCGCGGCGAACCTGAACGTGCGACAGCACGCGGATGGCGTCGCGCTTGATCGACTCGAGCAGTTCCTGGAACAGGGTGAACGACTCGCGCTTGTACTCCTGCTTGGGGTTTTTCTGGGCATAGCCACGCAGGTGGATACCGTGGCGCAGGTGGTCCATGGTGGACAGGTGGTCCTTCCACAGGTCGTCCAGTACACGCAGCAGAATCTGCTTCTCGAAGGTACGCAGTGCGTCGATACCCGCCTGGTCTTCCTTCTCGGTGTAGGCGGTGGTGATCTCGTTGAGCAACTTCTCGCGCAGGGTTTCTTCGTAGAGGTGGTCATCCTCGTCGAGCCACTGCTGGATGGGCAGCTTCATGGCGAAATCACTGGCAAGCGACGCCTCCAGGCCAGCCACGTCCCACTGCTCGGGCAGCGATTGCGGCGGGATATGCTGGCTGATGGTAGCGTCCAGCACTTCCTTGCGGAATTCGACGATGGTGTCGCCCACGTTCTCGGCCGCCAGCAGGCTGTTGCGCATGTGGTAGATCACCTTGCGCTGTTCGTTGGCCACGTCGTCGTATTCGAGCAGCTGTTTACGGATGTCGAAGTTGCGCCCTTCTACCTTGCGCTGGGCCTTCTCGATGGCGTTGGTGACCATGCGGTGTTCGATGGCCTCGCCAGACTGCATGCCCAGCGCCTTCATGAAGTTCTTCACCCGGTCGGAGGCAAAGATGCGCATCAGGCTGTCTTCGAGCGACAGGTAGAAGCGGCTGGAGCCCGGGTCACCCTGGCGGCCCGAACGGCCACGCAGCTGGTTGTCGATACGGCGCGATTCATGGCGCTCGGAGGCGATGACATGCAGGCCACCCGACTCGATCACCTGCTGGTGGCGCTTCTGCCAGTCGGCCTTGATCTGGGCGATCTGCTCGGCGGTGGGGCTGTCCAGCGCAGCCACTTCAGCTTCCCAGTTGCCGCCCAGCAGGATGTCGGTACCACGGCCGGCCATGTTGGTGGCGATGGTCAGGGCGCCCGGCGCACCGGCCTGGGCGATGATCTCGGCTTCCTTCTCGTGGTACTTGGCGTTGAGCACCTTGTGGTCAATGCCTTCCTTCTGCAGAAGGTTGGACATGTGCTCGGAGGTCTCGATGGTGGCAGTACCCACCAGCACCGGGCGCCCCAGCTTCATGCTTTCCTTGATGTCTGCGATGATCGCGGCGTATTTCTCGTCTGCGGTCAGGTACACCAGGTCGTTGTGGTCCTTACGCGCCAGCGGCTTGTTCGGCGGGATGACCATCACGTTCAGGGCATAGATTTGCGCGAACTCGAACGCCTCGGTATCGGCGGTACCGGTCATGCCGGACAGCTTGGTGTACAGGCGGAAGTAGTTCTGGAAGGTGGTGGAGGCCAGGGTCTGGCTCTCTGCCTGGATGTTGAGGTTTTCCTTGGCCTCGATGGCCTGGTGCAGGCCCTCGGACAAGCGACGGCCCGGCATGGTGCGGCCGGTGTGTTCGTCGATCAGCAAGACCTGGCCGTCCTGGACAATGTACTCGACGTTGCGGTGGAACAGCTTGTGCGCACGCAGGCCGGCGTACACGTGGGTCAGCAACCCTAGGTTGTGCGCCGAGTACAGGCTCTCGCCCTCGGCCAGCATGCCGGACTGGGTGAGCATTTCTTCGATGAACTGGTGACCGGCTTCGTTCAGCTCGACCTGGCGGCTCTTCTCGTCGATGGAGAAGTGACCTTCCTGGGTGACCTGGCCTTCCACTTCTTCGATGTGCTGGGTCAGGCGTGGGATCAGGCGGTTGATCTCGATGTACAGCTTCGAGCTGTCTTCTGCCTGGCCAGAGATGATCAGCGGGGTACGCGCTTCGTCGATGAGGATGGAGTCCACTTCGTCGATCACGGCGAAGTTCAGCTCACGCTGGAACTTCTCGTCCTGGCTGAACGCCATGTTGTCGCGCAGGTAGTCGAAACCGAATTCGTTGTTGGTGCCGTAGGTGATGTCGGCGGCATAAGCGGCGCGCTTTTCTTCAGGCGGCTGGAAGGCCGAGACGATACCAACCGAGAGGCCGAGGAATTCGTACAGCGGGCGCATCCAGTTGGCGTCACGGCGGGCCAGGTAGTCGTTGACGGTGACCACGTGTACGCCTTTGCCGGACAGGGCATTGAGGTAGACGGCCAGGGTACCGACCAAGGTCTTGCCTTCACCGGTGCGCATTTCTGCGATCATGCCCTCGTGCAGGGTCATGCCGCCGATCAGCTGCACGTCGAAGTGGCGCATACCCATCACGCGCTTGCCGGCCTCACGGGCCACGGCGAAGGCTTCGGGCAGCAATTGGTCCAGTGTCTCGCCTTTGGCCAGGCGCTCCTTGAACTCTGCGGTCTTGCCCCGCAGTTGCTCGTCGGAGAGGGCCACCATCTTCTCTTCGAAGGCATTGACGATACTCACCGTCTTGAGCATGCGTTTGACTTCACGCTCGTTCTTGCTTCCAAAAAGTTTCTTTAACAAAGGCGCAAACATATCGGCAGGATCTTCCACACGTAGGGATGGAGGGCGGCCCCGTGAGTCGCCCGTGCAGCCCTGAGGCCGCATGCGAACGAGCATTCTACCCGGAAACGATGGTGAGGAAAGTGGTGGATTCCACGATGCTGGCACAGCGCTTTGGCAGGGGCGTGTCTTAGATTGGGCCATTTTCCCTGAGTTCAAGGTTTGCCGTGATGAAACGTTCAGGCAGCGTGTGGCAAAAGCTTGATTTGCATCATGAAAGCACACGCATGAGTGGTCACGGGGAGGCCTGCGAAAAGGCCGTCAGCGATCATAGAGGTGCTAAACTGCCGATCTTGTAACCTCATGCGTACCCCCATGGCCTTCAAACCTTCCTCTGCCCAGCTGCCGTCCGCCCTGCTGCGCCAGGTGCGCCCGCTGCGCCTGCTGTTGAACCAGGCCGAACGCCTGGAGCATTTGCAGCGTTTGCTGGAAAGCCAACTGCAGCCGGCTGCGCGCGAGCACTGCCATGTGGCGTCGTGGCGTGACGGCACGTTGCTGCTGGTGGTGACCGATGGCCATTGGGCTACTCGCCTGCGCTACCAGCAGAAGCGTCTGGTGGCGGCGCTGCAGGCCATGGAGGCGTTCGGCAACCTCAGGCGCATCCTGTACAAAGTGCAGCCGCCTTTGGTGCCGGCCAAGCGCGGGAGCAACCTGACGGAGTTGTCGCCCAGCGCGGCCGAGAGCCTGCGTGACACGGCGCAAGGCATCACAGACCCGAAGTTGCGCGCCGCGCTGGAGCGATTGGCGGCGCATGCCCGGGACAAGGGGTGATTCGGGGCTGATGTGTCACCCTTGTCTGCGCACAGGTGTCAGCGATGTATGCGGTCTGCGCTATTTCCGGTATTCCTGGGCTCGACTGACTTAATTCGCAAATCACCCTATTCAAACTTTCGCGCACTTCAGCTGAGCCCCAACCAGCGCCCTTCAGGTACTCCGTAACTATATTCCAACTCGCTGTTGCTTTAGATCTTGATCTTGATCTTGATCTTGATCTTGATCTTGATCTTGATCTTCGCGACTTCAGGAGGCCGAACGAAGGACTTGCGGAGG
>NZ_JACVVG010000053.1:0-27355 GCF_016647875.1 Pseudomonas sp. S36
GACCCCCGGCGTGACAGGCCGGTATTCTAACCGACTGAACTACCGCTGCGCAGTGCGTTCCTCTCTGGCGTTAGGCCTCTTGCGAAACCTGAAGCGTCAGGAACTTCTCAGGAAGTGGTGGGTGATGACGGGATCGAACCGCCGACCCTCTGCTTGTAAGGCAGATGCTCTCCCGGCTGAGCTAATCACCCTCGCGATGTTGCCTGTTGCGTTTGCTTCGCTGAGGCCGCGAAATTTACGCAGGTGATGAAGCTAAGTCAATAGCCCCATTGGTTTTTTTCTCAAGAATGAAAGCTGCCAACCCCACTAGGCGTAAATCATCTTGCGGGTCATGCCGCCGTCAACCACGAACTCCTGCCCGGTAACGAACGCTGCCTGGCGTGACAGCAGCCAGGCCACCAGCGCGGCCACATCCTCCACCGCCCCTACCCTGCCGGACGGGTGTTGGGCGTGGTCTGCCTCGGTCAGTGGCTCGGCGCGGCGCTGGGAGGGATCGCGGGCGTCAATCCAGCCAGGGCTTACCGCATTGACGCGTATTTCCGGGCCCAGGCTGATAGCCAGGGCATGGGTAAGCGCAACCAGGCCGCCTTTGCTTGCAGCGTAAGCCTCGGTGTCAGGTTCGGACTGCCTGGCCCTGGTCGACGCCAGGTTGACGATTGCCCCATTGTGCGCACGCAGGTACGGCGCACAGTGCTTGGCCAACAGCATGGCGCCGCTCAGGTTCACCGCCAGTACCCGGTTCCATTGGGCCAGGCTCAGGCTTTCCAGGGTCTGGTTGTGCGGGTTGGCAATAGCCGCGTTGCACACCAGCGCATCCAGACGGCCAAACTGCCCCAGGACCTGGGACACGCCGGCGCTCACCTGAGCTTCGTCTGCCACATCCATTGTGATGAACCAGGCGTTGTCCCCAAGTGCCTTGGCCACCTTGGCGCCCCGTGGCCGGTCCAGGTCGCTGAGCACCACCTGCCAACCTTCGCAGATCAACCAGGCGGCAATACCCAGGCCGATGCCGCGAGCGGCACCGGTAACCAGGGCAACACGGCCATTATGGCCGGGGGGAGCACCGCTGATTTCCATTACAATACCGCCAGCCCACGCGCCAGGTCAGCCTGCAGGTCGGCCACGTCTTCCAGGCCCACCGCAACCCGGATCAGGCTGTCACGGATGCCCGCCGCCTCACGCTCCTGCGCCGTCAAACGCCCGTGGGAGGTGGTAGCCGGGTGGGCGATGGTGGTTTTGCTATCGCCCAGGTTGGTGGTGATGGACACCACCCGGGTGGCATCGATGAAGCGCCAGGCGCCTTCCTTGCCACCCTTGACCTCGAAGCTGACCACCGCACCGAAGCCGCTCATCTGGCGTTTGGCCAGTTCGTGTTGCGGGTGGCTGGGCAGGCCAGCGTAGTGCACCTTCTCGATGCCGTCCTGCTGTTCCAGCCACTCGGCCAATGCCTGAGCGCTTTCACAGTGCGCGCGCATGCGCAGGCGCAAGGTCTCCAACCCCTTGGTGAAGATCCAGGCGTTGAACGGGCTCAGTGTCGGGCCCGCAGTGCGCAGGAAACCCACCACTTCCTTCATCTGCTCGGCACGGCCGGCCACCGCCCCGCCCATGCAACGGCCCTGGCCATCAATAAACTTGGTGGCCGAATGGAACACGATGTCGGCACCTAGCTTCAATGGCTGCTGCAATGCCGGTGTGCTGAAGCAGTTGTCCACCACCAGCATGGCGCCTTTGGCGTGGGCGATCTCACTGAGGGCAGCGATGTCGACCAGTTCAGCCAAGGGGTTTGAAGGGGATTCAACGATCAACAGCTTGGTATTGGCCTTGATGGCCGCGTCCCAACCGGAAAGATCCACCAGTGGTACGTAGTCCACCTGCAACCCGAAGCGTTTGAAGTACTTCTCGAACAGGCTGATGGTGGAGCCGAATACGCTTTGCGACACCAGCACGTGATCACCGGCACTGCACAGCGACATCACCACGGCCAGGATAGAGGCCATGCCAGTAGAAGTTGCCACGGCCTGCTCGGCGCCCTCCATGGCCGCTAGCCGTTCCTCGAAAGCACGCACCGACGGGTTGGTATAGCGCGAGTAGACATTGCCCGGTGTCTCGCCAGCGAACCGTGCGGCGGCGTCGGCCGCCGTGCGGAACACGTAGCTGGAGGTGAGGAACAGCGCTTCGCTGTGCTCGGCCTCCGGTGAACGGTTTTGACCGGCGCGCACCGCCAGGGTGTCGAAACCGACACCCTCCAGATCGCTGTCCAGTCGCCCGGCATCCCATTGATCGGTCATGCCATCGCTCCCTGAAATCAGTTGTTATAGAGGTCGATGATTGCGCTGACAGCCTGGGTCTTGACCTTGGCCAGGTCGTTACGGGCCTGCTCGATGCGGTCAAGGTAGGCTTCGTCGATATCGCCGGTGACGTACTCACCGTTGAATACCGCGCAATCGAAATGCTCGATCTTGATCTTGCCGCCACCGACCGAATCGATCAGGTCCGGCAGGTCCTGATAGATCAGCCAATCGGCGCCGATCAACTCGGCCACCTGCTCGGTGGTACGGTTGTGGGCGATCAGTTCGTGAGCGCTCGGCATGTCGATGCCGTAGACGTTGGGGTAGCGAACAGCAGGCGCTGCAGAGCAGAAGTACACATTCTTGGCACCGGCTTCGCGCGCCATCTGGATGATCTGCTTGCAGGTGGTACCACGTACGATCGAGTCATCGACCAGCATGACGTTCTTGCCGCGGAATTCCAGCTCGATGGCATTGAGCTTCTGGCGAACCGATTTCTTGCGCGCCGCCTGGCCGGGCATGATGAAGGTACGGCCGATGTAACGGTTCTTGACGAAGCCTTCACGGAACTTCACGCCCAGGTGCTTGGCCAGCTCCAGGGCGGCAGTACGGCTGGTGTCAGGAATCGGGATAACCACGTCGATGTCATGTTCAGGGCGCTCGCGCTGGATTTTTTCCGCGAGTTTTTCACCCATGCGCAGGCGCGCCTTGTACACCGATACACCGTCCATAATGGAATCCGGGCGGGCCAGGTACACGTGCTCGAAGATGCAAGGCTGCAGCTTTGGCGCCTCGGCGCACTGCTTGGTGTACAGGCGGCCATCCTCGGTGATGTAAACCGCTTCACCCGGTGCCAGGTCGCGAATGAGGGTAAAGCCAAGCACATCCAGGGCCACGCTTTCGGAGGCGATCATGTACTCGACGCCTTCGTCGGTGTGGCGCTGGCCGAACACCACCGGGCGAATGCCGTTGGGGTCGCGGAAGCCGACGATGCCGTAACCGGTGATCATCGCCACCACGGCATAACCGCCCACGCAGCGGCTGTGCACATGGGACACGGCCGCGAACACGTCTTCTTCGGTAGGCTGCAGCTTGCCACGCACTGCGAGCTCATGGGCGAACACGTTTAGCAGCACTTCCGAATCGGAATTAGTGTTGACGTGGCGCAGGTCGGACTCGTAGATCTCCTTGGCCAACTGCTCGACGTTGGTGAGGTTGCCGTTGTGGGCCAGGGTGATGCCGTACGGCGAGTTGACGTAGAACGGCTGGGCTTCGGCCGAAGTCGAGCTGCCCGCAGTGGGGTAGCGCACGTGGCCGATGCCGATGGTGCCCACCAGGCGCTGCATGTGGCGCTGCTGGAACACATCGCGCACCAGGCCATTATCCTTGCGCAGGAACAACCGGCCGTCATGGCTGGTCACGATACCGGCAGCGTCCTGGCCGCGGTGCTGGAGGACCGTAAGCGCGTCATACAGCGCCTGATTGACGTTCGACTTACCGACGATACCGACGATGCCACACATGCGACGCAACCCCTACTTTGACGAAACTTGAGTGAAAAGCCCTCAAGGCCTGGCTGGCCCGAGCAACTGTTCCTTGAACGGAAGGTCAGCGGGTGTGCTGACCCCGGCACTGGACATCCACTGGCTGGTGAAACCCAGAATCAGGTTTTTCGACCAGTCAGCGACCAGCAAAAACTGTGGTATCAGGCGTGACTCCTGCCACCAGGTGTCTTGTTGCACTGGCCCCAGGCTGAGCAGCCCGATGGCCACCACTACCAGTAAAGCCCCACGGGCAGCGCCGAAGGCCATGCCCAGAAAACGGTCTGTACCCGACAGCCCGGTGACACGAATCAGCTCGCCGACCAGGAAATTGAGCATTGCCCCGACCAGCAGGGTAGCCACGAAAAGTATGCCGCAGCCGGCGATGACGCGCATCGACGGCGTCTGGATATAGCTTTCAAGATACACCGCCAGCGATCCGCCGAACATCCAGGCGACCGCACCGGCAACGATCCATATGAGCAGGGACAGGGCTTCCTTGACAAAGCCGCGCTTGAGACTGATCAGTGTGGAGACGGCGATGATCGCAATGATCGCCCAATCAACCAGGGTAAATGCCACGGCGCTGCCTGCAGACGTTTGAGGCGGCGCATTTTACCAGAGCGGCGGGCTGGGGTTAAGCGGAATGTCGGACGATTCCGCCCACCACGGCAGGAGGGAGCGCAGCACGCGATGAGCCGCAAAGCGGCCCGACCCGCACAGCTTGAAGCAAATCAACCACGCTCAGGTTCGAACCGCACCACAATGCCCTTGAGGCTGTTCTGACGGTTTATGACGTCGCGGGTACGCTCGGCCTCGGCACGCTCGATCAACGGGCCAACGAACACACGGTTCAGCCCACCCGCTGCGCGGATATAGGCGTTATACCCCTGGCTGCGCAAGGTCTGCTGAAGCTTCTCCGCCCCTGCGCGGTTGGACAGGCTCGCCAACTGGATGGACCAACTGACCGGCAACCCGTTCACGTCGATCTTGGAGGGCGCAGCCCCTGGCACTGGCTTGGAAGCCGTGGCGGCTGGCGCTGCCGAAGCGGGCGCCTTGGGCTCAGGCTTTGCAGTGGCAGGCACTGGAGCTTGCGCCGGTGCCTGCACAGAAGGCGTGATGGGCTGGCGCGGCGCACTGGCAGGCGCCGTGGACTCATCGACGACCACGGGTGGCTGCTGCGTTTCGTCCGGGACGGGCTGGGGCTCTGGCACCGATACAGGGTCGACCTTAACCTCTGGCTGCGAAGGCATGGCCGGCGCCTGTGGAGCCTCCACATGCACCTGGCGCATCTCATCTTCGCGGGAAAACAGCATCGGTAAAAAAATCACTGCCAGCGCCACCAGCACCAGCGCACCGATCATGCGCTGCTTCATTCCTTTATCCAGCACTGCCATCTATTCCACCCTCCTGGGCGCGTCGCTCCAGCCATTCCAACGCCTGGGCAACACAGAAAAACGAACCGAACAGCAGTACCTGATCACCTGCCTGGGCCTTCGCGCACTGCCCCTCAAGGGCAGCGTCGACACTGGCATAGGACTGCACGGCTGCGTCGAGGTTCGTCAGTGCCGCAGCCAACTCTGCAGCTGGCCTGCTACGCGGGGTAGCGAGCGGGGCAACCGCCCAGTCGTCTACCAGCCCGTGCAGAGGCGCCACAACGCCCTTCAGGTCCTTGTCGGCAAGCAGCCCGAACACCGCCAGGCGGCGACCGGCCAGGGGCCGGGCTGCCAGGCGACGGGCGAGGTACTGGGCGGCATGCGGGTTGTGCCCGACATCCAGCAGCAACTCCACCTGCCTACCCTGCCAACTGACTGTGCGACGGTCCAGCCGCCCGGTGATGCGTGTAGCGAGCAGCGCCTGGCGGATCACCGCGCCATCCCAAGGCAGGCCTGTCAGCAGGTAGGCCTGCAAGGCAAGCGCTGCGTTCTCCATGGGCAAGTCGAGCAACGGTAAGCCATCCAATGCTACCTGGGTACCCTCAGCAGTGGTGCCGCGCCAGCGCCAGCCATCCTCTGCGACGCCCAGCTCGAAGTCCCGACCGCGCAGCAGCAGCGGCGCGCCCAACTCGGCGGCCTTGTCCAACAACGGCTCTGGGGGATCGAGATCACCACACACGGCCGGCTTGGCAGCACGGAAGATGCCGGCCTTTTCAAAGGCCACCAACTCGCGGGTATCCCCCAGGTAATCAACATGGTCAACGCCGATACTGGTCACCAGCGCAAGGTCTGCATCCACCACGTTGACCGTATCCAGGCGCCCACCCAGGCCAACTTCGAGCACTACGGCATCCAGCTGCGACTGGCGGAACAACCAGAACGCGGCCAGGGTGCCCATTTCAAAGTAAGTCAGGGAGGTGTCGCCCCGCGCCGCTTCCACAGCCGCGAACGCTTCACACAACTGCGCGTCGCTGGCTTCCTGGGCGTCAATGACGACCCGCTCGTTGTAACGGAGCAGGTGCGGCGAACTGTATACCCCTACCTTTAGCCCCTGGGCACGCAGCAACGATGCGACAAAGGCACAGGTTGACCCCTTGCCGTTGGTGCCGGTTACCGTTACCACCCGCGGTGCCAGCTTGCCCAGCGCCAAGCGGGCAAATACCGCTTGCGAGCGTTCCAGGCCCATGTCGATGGCCGACGGGTGCAACTGCTCGAGATAGGCGAGCCATTCGCCCAGGGATCGTTGTTTCATCACGCGACAGCAGCCGCCTCAAGCGCTTGTTCAGGGGTGGCCTGGCCGGTCATCTGCGCCAGCAGACGGGCGAGGCGTGGGCGCAGGTCGCCGCGGGAGATGATCAAGTCGATTGCACCATGCTCCAGCAGGAACTCGCTGCGCTGGAAGCCCTCTGGCAGTTTCTCGCGCACGGTCTGCTCGATCACACGAGGGCCGGCGAAGCCGATCAGCGCTTTTGGCTCGCCAACAATGACATCGCCCAGCATCGCCAGGCTGGCCGACACACCGCCATACACCGGGTCGGTGAGCACCGAGATGAACGGGATGCCTTCTTCGCGAAGACGGGCCAGTACCGCCGAGGTCTTGGCCATCTGCATCAGCGAGATAAGTGCCTCCTGCATGCGGGCACCGCCCGATGCCGAGAAGCAGACCATCGGGCAGCGGTGCTCCAGGGCATAGTTGGCTGCCCGCACGAAACGCTCGCCTACCACAGCCCCCATGGAACCGCCCATGAACGAGAATTCGAAGGCGCTGACCACGATCGGCATGCCCATCAGGGTGCCGCTCATGGAGATCAGTGCGTCTTTCTCACCGGTCTGCTTCTGGGCCCCGGTCAGGCGGTCCTTGTACTTCTTGCCGTCACGGAATTTAAGGCGGTCAACCGGCTCCAGATCGGCGCCCAGTTCCGCGCGGCCTTCGGCATCGAGGAAAATATCAATGCGTGCACGGGCGCCAATGCGCATGTGGTGGTTGCACTTGGGGCAGACGTCGAGGGTTTTTTCCAGCTCCGGACGATACAGCACGGCCTCACAGGCCGGGCACTTGTGCCACAGGCCTTCAGGCACCGAGCTCTTCTTCACCTCGGAACGCATGATCGAAGGGATCAGTTTGTCGACTAACCAGTTGCTCATGCTTTCTTTCTCCAGTATCGGCGGGTGGGGGCCAGCGTGGCCGGCCTGCCCTGCCCTTTGAACTCAAATGCTTGTTTGAAACCCTGGGGCAGCGGCCGTCGGGTATTACCCACGGCGCTGCACCGTTGAAAAGTCGATTGACCACCCACTATCGGGCGGCCGCCCCGCAGGGCCGCGATAGCTATGGACGATGGCGCGCGGCCAGCCGTCACATCCGCTCAAGCCTGTTTCACCGCGCGCACGAACGCCTCGATCTTTGACGCATCCTTGATACCCTTGGCCTGCTCTACCCCGCCACTGACGTCGACGGCGTAGGGGCGCACCTGAGCAATGGCCTGCCCCACGTTTTCCGGGGACAGCCCACCTGCCAGGATGATCGGCTTGTTGAGCCCGGCAGGCACCAGGGACCAGTCGAACGCCTCGCCCGTGCCACCCGGAATACCTGGCACATAGGTGTCCAGCAAGATGCCCTGGGCAGCAGCATAATGCTGGCAGGCCGCCTGCAGATCGTCGCCCGGGCGCACCCGCAATGCCTTGATCCATGGACGATTGTGGCCAGCACAGTCCTGCGGGCTTTCGTCGCCGTGGAACTGTAGCAGGTCCAACGGTACCACTTCGAGGATCTCGCTCAGCTCGCAGCGCGATGCATTGACGAACAGCCCGACCGTGGTCACAAACGGCGGCAGCTCGGCGATGATCGCCCGCGCCTGGCGTACGTCTACAGCGCGCGGGCTCTTGGCATAGAACACGAAGCCGATGGCATCGGCGCCGGCTTCTGCCGCCGCCAGCGCGTCTTCGATGCGGGTGATACCGCAGATCTTGCTGCGAACGATGCTCATGGACAGCGACCCTGTTAACACGGTGAAAGGCCGAATGTTAGCAAATGCCCTAGCGTGCGTCAGTCTGCCAATGCCTCATAGCCTGTGAGAAAGTGTGGGCCGATGTAACGCTGCGGCAGGGCGAACTCATCGGGGTACTCCACCTGCACGAGGTAGAGCCCGAACGGGTGGGCTGTGACGCCACCATGGCGGCGGTCACACCCCTCCAGCACCTCACGCGCCCACTCCACCGGGCGCTCCCCGGCGCCAATGGCCATGAGCACACCCGCGATATTGCGCACCATGTGGTGCAAAAACGCCGTAGCGCGCACGTCCAGCACGATCATCTGCCCGTGACGGGTAACGCGCAGGTGATAGATGTGCTTGATCGGCGACTTGGCCTGGCACTGGCTGGCACGGAACGCGCTGAAGTCGTGCGTGCCCAGCAAGCTCTGCGCGGCTTCGGCCATGCGCTGCACATCCAGTGGCCGGTGGTTCCAGGTGACCTCCTCGGCCAAGTGCGCCGGGCGGATGGGGTCGTTGTAGATCACGTAGCGATAACGCCGGGCGCAGGCCTTGAACCGGGCATGGAAATCGGCCGGCATGGGCCTGGACCAGACCACACTGATGTCGTGGGGCAAGTTGAAATTGGTACCCATGGTCCAGGCACGCTCGTCACGCACTGCGCGGGTGTCGAAGTGCACCACTTGACCACAGCCGTGTACCCCCGCATCGGTACGGCCGGCGCACACGACCGAAATCGGTTCGTTGGCGACTTTCGACAACGCTTTTTCAAGCGCTTGCTGGACACTTGGCACGCCACTGGCCTGACGCTGCCACCCGCGATAGCGGGCACCTTTGTATTCCACGCCAAGGGCAATACGGGCGTAGCCTTCGGCCGCCGATTCTGCGGCAGCGGTGTCGATGATGTCCAAGAAACTGAAACCTGTAGAAAGACTAAATAGCGGCGATTATAACGACAACGGCAGCCTGGGAGGGCTGCCGTTACGGGTAAAACCGGCCGGGCGGTGCCGCCCCGGCCAACTCGGCGCGCTGTCAAACCAGGCGCGACAGCATGTCTTCGGCCTCTTCACGCTGGCGCTGGTCACCATCCTTTACCACCTCATCAAGGATGTCGCGCGCGCCCTGGTGATCACCCATGTCGATGTAGGCGCGAGCCAGGTCAAGCTTGGTCGCCACCTCATCGGCCCCCGAGAAGAAGTCGAAGTCCAGGTCATCCACGGGCTCGGGCTCTGGATTGGCAGCAGCATCCTCAGCGGTGAAATGGGGCTCCAGCGAGGGTGACTCCAGGCTTTGCGAAAGCTTGTCCAGCTCTGCGTTGACGTCATCGAGCTCCGACGAGAAGCTGTTCGCCGCGGGCGAGTCGTCGTCCTGCAGTGACAATGACAGGTCGAAGTCCGAAGGCAGGTCGAACTCGGACACCGGGTCGAACTCTGGCGCGCTGTCGAACGCCTCCAACTCGGCTGCCACGTCGACCGGCGTATCGCCTGTGCCGGCTGGCGCGCCAGGCGCATCGATATCCAGGTCGAAATCGGACAGGTCCGCCGCAGGTTGCGCAGCAACCTCAGCCTTGGCCTGGGCCAGCATCGCTTCGAAGTCATCGTCTGCGCCGGCCTGCTGCTCGTCCAGGCTCAAGTCGAAACTGCTGTCCAAAGCCTCGGGCTCCGACGCCTCGAGGGTGGGTACTTCGTCGGGAGCCTGTGGTTGGGCTACAGGCGCTTCTGCCGGTGCCGGCTGCTCATCCAGAAGCCCCTGAACATATTGCTCGTCCATCTTGGCGGCCAATGCGGCGGCCCCCAGGCCAGCGGCGGCCAGTGCGATCATCGCGGGGTAGCGCTCTTTGAGCCTGGCCACCTCTGCCGTATTGGTGGTATTGGCCGGCAGCTTATGCTCCTGCTCCACGAATGCGCTCTGGTCACCCTGGCGGGCATACACTTCCATCAGCTTAAGGCGCAGGTCGTCACGCCCAGGGGCGGCGGCAATGGCAGGCTCCAGCAGCTCGGCCGCGCGGTTGAGGCGGCCTTCTGCCAGGCACTGTTCGACCTGCACCAGTACAGCGGCGTATGGTTCGGCCACCGGCTCCGGTGCCGCCGGTTTTTCCGCCGCGGTGGCAGCCGCTGCGGAGGCAGCCACCACAGCCGGGGACAGGGTCACGGTTGGCGGTGAAACCTCGACACCTTCAAGGCTGCCAACATCGGGGTCAAAGCCCGCAATCTGCTCTTCCTCCAGCGCCCGCGCCATGCGCAGGTGTTTTTCGGCCTCCTGCTGCGCCTTGCGCCGACGTGCCAGCAGCCACAACAGAAGCGCCAACACCAGCAGCGTCGAGCCGGCGATCAACCATAGCAGCCAACGGTTACCGAGGATCTGCTCCAATGCATCGGGAGCAGCTGGCGCGTCAGCCTGAGCGGCCGGGGACGCCGTATCGGCTGCGGCAGGGGCCGGCTCGATCACCGGCTGTACTGCAACAGGTGGCTGGGTTACAGCAGCGGTACTCGCGGCGTCGGCGACAGGCTGCACGGGTGCGGCAGCGTCCACCGCGGGCTGGGCCGGCGTGGCAGCATCGGCCGCAGGGGTGGCTGCCCCTTGAGCCTCAAGCCTGGCCAACTGGTCGTTCTTCAATTCGATAAGACGCTGAAGTTTGTCCAGCTGGCTTTGCAGGTCCGTCATGCGGCTGTGCAGCTCTTCGTTGTCACGACGGCTAGTGTCCAGGCTCTCCTGCGCCACGGCCAGTTTGTCGTTCAACGCCTTGGCCTGACTCGCGCCGGCCTGGTTGCCCGGGCTGACCAGGCGCAGATTGTCGCCTTGGGCAATCGCCGCAGGCGCGGCGCCGGCGGTACCACGGCGGGTCGCGTCCAGCTGGCGGGCACGGGGACCCAGCCGGCGCCCCTCACGCCAGGCTGCATATTGTTCGGCAACCTCGCGGTTGGCCTCGCCCTGGGGAATGCTCTGAACCTGCTGCGAGTCCGGCAGGCGCAGCACCTGCCCCACCTTGAGCTGGTTAATATTGTTGCCGATGAACGCATCCGGGTTAAGCGCCTGGATCGCGATCATGGTCTGCTGAATGGAGCCGCCCTGTGCGTTGCGCGCGGCAATCTGCCAGAGGGTATCGCGGCGCTGGGTAGTGTAACTGCCGGCCGCAGTGACCGCGGGCGCTACATTGCCGGGCGCCGCCTGCCCACCCTGGGCCTTGGCCTGGTCGAGCATCACGCTGTAATCGCGCAGCAGACGGCCTTGCGGCCACATCACCTGCACCAGAAACTTCACCACAGGGCCGGGCATGGGCTGGCTGGACGTCACCCGCAGCACGCTTCTGCCGTTTGGGTTGATCACCGGGGTAAAGGTAAGATCTTGCAGCCCACTGGCAAAAGGCACGCCAGCCTTGGTGAAATCCTCGGCGGGCGCCAGACTGGGCGCCACTTCGGCAGCGGTGAGGTCGCGTACATCGAGCAGTTCGATCTCGGCATCGAGCGGCTGGTTCTGCGCCGACTTGAGGGTCAGTTCCCCCAGGCCCAAGGCATTCGCCATGCCAGACGACAGCGCCGATGCTGCAGCCATGGCCAGAACCAGTTTGCGAATTCGAAGCATGAACTCTTCCCTTGTATGGATCGTCCCGAAACGTGCAGGCGAAGCTGAACAGACGTGCTCGCCAGTATCTTTTACAGCCTGTCTTTAATCAACAATTGCGCTATTTGCACCGCGTTGAGCGCGGCGCCCTTGCGCACATTGTCGGTGGTCAACCACAGGTTGAGTTGCTGCGCATCATCAACACCCTGGCGTACACGTCCAACATAGACCACGTCCTGGCCCACTGCGTCCCCAACCGGGGTCGGATAATCATCACGCTCCACCAGTTCGACGCTATCCGCCACGTTCAGCGCCTGGTTGACCGCGTCAAGATCGACCGCACCACGGCTCTGCACCGCCACATTGAAGCTATCGCCGAAAAACACCGGTACTTGAATACAGGTAACCGAGAGTTTCAGGTCGGGAAGGCCCAGCACAGCCCGCAGCTCCTGCACCAGGCGACGCTCAACGGCAGTATGGCCCTGGTCATCCGGGGTGCCGACCTGCGGCAGCAGGTTGAACGCTACCTGCCTGTCGAAGAACCGTGGCTCCAGAGGGCGAGCATTCAGCAACTCGGCTGTTTGCCGCGCCAGTTCGCTGACCGCCTCGCGGCCTTGTGCAGACACCGCCAGCGACGCGACCACCTGGACGCGCTCGATGTCCAGCAGGTGCCGAAGCGGCGCCAGCGTGGTGGCAACGGCGACCGCCGCCGAGCAAGGGCTGGTGATGAGCGCCGGGGTGCTGACCCCCGCCAGCTGCTCGGCGTTGGCTTCTGGCACAACTGGCAGCGCGCCGACCAGCGCGCCAGACAAGTCGATTACCGTGCAGCCCGCTTGCACCGCCTTGCGGGCAAATGCCTGGCTGACCGTGGCACCCGCCGCGAAGAACGCCAGTTTGACCTGGGCGAAATCGAAGCTGTCGACTTCACGCACCTTGAGCTTCCTGCCGGCGAACATCACGCTGCTACCTGCCGACTCCATGCTGGCCAGCAGGTGCAGGGTGCGTACCGGGAAGTCCAGCTCTTCGAGGACCTGTACAAGCGTTTCACCGACGCTGCCGGTGGCGCCCACAACGGCGATATCCAGGGGTTGGCTCATGTTTGGTCCTCACGGGTAAAGGGGCGGCACTTTACTGCGAATCAGTGGCGCAGCATACCCAAACCTTAATTCACCCCCCTGCAAAGCCTGGCACCTGATAATTATGCCAGTACCCCCCTTTATGCCTGCACCTTAACGTGGTCATCAACAATGGCTAACGTCAGGGATACCCCCAATGATTGCTTGCTCGATATCAAGGCTTGCGCGCTGCCTCACGATTGCAGGGGCAAGCCTGCTTGCCTGGCCGGCTGCGGCACAGGATAACCTGCAGCCGGCACCCACGGTGCGCAACGATTTACAGGGCCCCCTGGCGGGGGAAGTGGATTTCGCACAGACCCATGTAGTAGCGGCCACCCGCCGCATTTTCGACCCACTGTTGGTCCCGGATAAAAGCGCGCTGGTCATGTTCAGGCCACACGCCTCAATAACCGATGTTGAACTGGTTATCGAGGCGGATGGCAAGCGAAGCACCGTGTTGATGAGCCGCCCAGAGGCACTACCCGCGGCAGCTACCTATGATCAGGAGAACACATTTTCCGGGAACATTATCGAAGGTAACTATCCGCCGTATCGAAGCGGGACATTTTCCTACCAGATCCCCTGGAACCTCTTCAGGCCCGAGACAAAACTCAGCTTTCAGCAAGCTGGCCGGGCCGACATGAACGGCACATTGCCGGCCTCAAAGTTTGTGTTCATGACGCCAGAAAGCAATGGGCTAGCCTTGATGAATATCAAAGGCTGCATCTTCAAAGACCAGTCCAACTGCAAAACCACACTCGACCAGTTCGACGGCGAACTGCAGCCGCTCACTGCCCGTATCGCCGCTCGCGAAATGCTCTCGGAACTGCCCACCCAGCGGCTGTACCTGGGTACCGGCATGGCCTATTGGCCCAACATCATTGCCATCGGCCCCGACGGCAAGCCCCACGTATACAACCAGAGCAACGGTATGCAATGGGCTGAATTTGGCGACAAAACGCTGCCCTCCAAAGTAGGCATGGGTAATTACTGGCGGGCGGCATCGAACCTGGGCGACAAAAAACCGGGGTTCCCGGTAGCAATTACCGGGCAACTGCTCGATGCGCCGGATGGCATGCCGGTGCTTCCCCCGGGCATAGCTGCAAGTTGCGGTGGCAACAGTTGCAACTACCCAGCCATCCCAGATGGTTACTGGCACGAAACGGGTCATGGCCTGGGGCTGCCGCATGACACCCCCGGTCGTTATGAAGACTGGGCTTATCGCGCTTACGACAACATCTTCCTGCCCAACACCCACCCGGATCCACAACGTTACAGCCTGCCCGTGGACTACTTGGGCAAACATTATTTCGGGCATGTATTGGGCTCGCTTGCGGCCGCGCCCTGGCACCCTAGCACGGCATCCGCGCCATTGATCGATGAGTTCGAGACCCTTGGCCAAGGCTCGAGACGATCAAGCTGGAAACGCTACATCGCCCCTTATACGCACCAGCAGACCCTGGTGGTCCAGCGGCGTTTCGGCACCCTCCCCGATAACCTTGAGTACGCAGGGGTGCGCGACGACCACCGCCCGGCGCAGGCAGCCAACGCGGCCATTACGGCTACAACCTCCGCGTTGGCTGCACGGGAAGAAGTCAGCCTGGACAACGGCATTGCCCCTAGCGCCCAGCCCGCGCTGCTGACAACCCATGGCGCCGAGCCTGAACCTATCGAAACCGGCGTACCGGTACATACGCTTGTCACGACCTTCTCGAGCCCCGACCACAACCAGGACGGCATCAACCAGATCTATCCAGCCATCATCAGCAACTTCGGCAATGTCTTCAGCCCTGCCACGACCACCACATTGAGCGCCAGCACCAACGCTATCGACAGCACCGCCCATAGGCTGGTGACTTACGGCGGTCGCTGCCTGGCGGCTCAGGGCACCCGCCTTGTGCTGCAGGGTTGCGCCGATGGCAGCAGTGCGCTTCAGGTAGAACGTGTCGCACCCGCAAACGCTGACGAAACCAAGCTTGCCCCTGTGCTGGTAATCCGTAATAGCACCGGCCAGTGCCTGGACTACTCCCTCACGTTTCGCACCTGTGAGGTCTCGGATACTCAAGTGCGCTGGCGCGGCCGAGAAGACCTGACAGGGAGCCCGCAAGCGGTAAAACTGCAGGAGGGCCAACGTGGGCTGTTCATCACCCCCACAGGCGCGGACGGCGTGGAACTGATGGCCGACAGTAATGGCAACGCGCTCGACCACTTGCAGCCGGGTGAAGACCAAGCGCCCCACAACTATCGGATCGACATTCACTACAGCGACAACAAGATCGAATCGCACCCGCTGTACCATGGGCCGATGCGCAAAGATTCGCTCAGGACCGCTGTATTCAATGTCAGCTCTGGGCGTGAGCCGGTCAAGGCGGTGCTCAAGGTGGACGACATTACCGTGCAGGAGCGAGCGCTGGAGCGCAACACCCTACCGGGGGTCATCGCCATCGGTGCCGAACATGGGGAGCAGATACCCCAGGCTTGGCCACCTAGTTGGCTGTATTCCGATGAAAAGAGCGCCTGCCTGGCAGCCACGGCTGACGGAATCAAATACACGGCATGCGACGCACAGGCCGTGTGGCGCTTGCCCAAAAGGAATGCTTATCCAAAACAATTCGACAGTTTTGAACCCGTGTCGATTACCGGTCGATGCATCAATGTCGCATTGCGAACCGATGAATGCAGATTCCCCGCCAACGACACACTGTGGTGGACGCGGGAAGACCTTGACCACGGCCCCACGGAAATTTATCTGCAGGAAAACAAAACCGGTCGTTTCATCACGCCGTCTGGCGGCAGTGACACCCCCACACTGGCTCCCCTGCAAGAAAATCAGAAGCTGAGAAAAATCCCCATTTCCAGGTTCGCCCTCTGCCAGCAAAACAAGTGCATGGCCACAGTCGGCAACAAGGCCGCCCTGATAACGGGCTACCAAGGTGGGCCACTTAAAATGTGGTACCTGGTCAGCACATCCAGTACGCCATTCCCGTTCATGAAGTCTACCTTCCTGATGATGAACGCGGATGGCCAGTGCCTTAACGATCAGTTGCAGCTACAGCACTGCAGCGATTCGCAGAGCCAAAAATTGTTATGGCGAGCAAACAGCCCATCATTCTGGAGCGCAAAAATGGCCATTCAACACGATGCCAACGGCCTGTTTCTG
Organism: Pseudomonas sp. S36; assembly: GCF_016647875.1. Lineage (NCBI taxonomy): Bacteria > Pseudomonadati > Pseudomonadota > Gammaproteobacteria > Pseudomonadales > Pseudomonadaceae > Pseudomonas > Pseudomonas sp. S36. Next base: position 16,089 of record NZ_JACVVG010000053.1, read on the forward strand.
ACCGCCCACCCTTCAGGCACGCTGTCGCTCCAGCAGCGCGACGAAAACACTGAGCCTGACTTCTCGTACAAGCTACTACCCTGATCGCCGCTGCGCGTACTTGATGAAAAACGCCCCGCCGGGCAAGACCAGGCGGGGCGTTTTATAAACGGCTGCGCCGCTCAGATCACCGCTCCAGCAGAATCCGCAGCATGCGCCGCAGTGGTTCTGCAGCCCCCCACAGCAGCTGGTCACCCACGGTGAAGGCACCCAGGTACTGGGAGCCCATGTTCAGCTTGCGCAAACGGCCAACCGGAATGTTCAGGGTGCCGGTGACGTTGGTCGGGGTCAGCTCCTGCATGCTGATCTCGCGCTGGTTGGGCACCAGTTTCACCCAGGGGTTATGCTGGCTGATCATGCCTTCGATGTCGGCGATCGGCACGTCCTTGTTCAGCTTGATGGTCAGCGCCTGGCTGTGGCAACGCATGGCACCGATACGCACGCAGATACCGTCGACCGGGATCGGGCTCTTGAACCGGCCCAGAATCTTGTTGGTCTCGGCCTGAGCCTTCCACTCTTCGCGGCTTTGGCCGTTTGGCAGTTCCTTGTCGATCCACGGGATCAGGCTGCCGGCCAGCGGTACGCCAAAGTTTTCCGCCGGGTACGCGTCGCTGCGCATGGCCTCTGCCACCTTGCGATCGATGTCCAGGATGGCGCTGGCCGGGTTGGCCAGGTCATCGGCCACCGCGGCATGGGTAGCGCCCATCTGCTTGATCAGCTCACGCATGTTCTGCGCACCGGCACCCGAGGCTGCCTGGTAAGTCATGGCGCTCATCCACTCCACCAGGCCAGCTTCGAACAGCCCACCCAGGCCCATCAACATGAGGCTGACGGTGCAGTTGCCGCCAATGAAGTTCTTGGTGCCAGCGTCCAGTTGATGATCAATGTGCTTGCGGTTGACGGGGTCGAGCACGATCACCGCGTCATCCTGCATACGCAGGGAAGATGCAGCATCGATCCAATAGCCCTGCCAGCCGGCTTCACGCAGCTTGGGGAAGACCTCGTTGGTGTAGTCGCCGCCCTGGCAGGTCAGGATCACGTCGAGGGTCTTGAGCTCTTCGATGGAGTACGCATCCTTGAGCGGAGCGGTCTCCTTGCCCACGCTTGGGCCTTGGCCACCAATATTGGAGGTGGTGAAGAACACGGGCTCGATAAGGTCGAAATCCTGCTCCTCCAGCATCCGCTGCATGAGCACGGAACCAACCATGCCGCGCCAACCGATCAGACCTACACGTTTCATCGCAACTACACCTTTGCTAAAAGTGGGCCGCCATCGGGATTGGGGATGACGGGCCAGAGAGATTACAGATTCCGCAGCGCTGCGACTACTGCGTCGCCCATTTCCTGCGTACCTACCTTGCGACAGCCTTCGGAGAAGATATCACCGGTGCGCAAGCCCTGGTCCAGGACCAGGCTGACCGCCTTCTCGATGGCGTCGGCTGCAACTGCCTGGTCGAAGCTGTAGCGCAGCATCATCGACACCGAGAGGATGGTTGCCAGCGGGTTGGCGATGCCCTGCCCTGCGATGTCCGGTGCCGAACCGTGGCATGGCTCGTACATGCCCTTGTTGTCGGCATCCAGCGAGGCCGAAGGCAGCATGCCGATGGAACCGGTGAGCATGGAAGCTTCATCCGACAGGATGTCGCCGAACATGTTGTCGGTGACCATCACGTCGAACTGCTTGGGCGCACGGACCAACTGCATGGCGGCGTTATCGACATACATGTGACTCAGTTCTACATCCGGGTAGCCCTTGGCCACGTCTTCGACCACTTCACGCCACAGCTGGCTAGAGGCCAGAACGTTGGCCTTGTCGACCGAGCACAGCTTCTTGCCACGTACACGGGCCATGTCAAAGCCGACACGGGCAATGCGACGGATTTCGCTCTCGCTGTAAGGCAGGGTGTCATATGCCTGGCGCTCACCGCCTTCCAGCTCGCGCTGACCACGCGGTGTACCGAAATAAATGCCGCCGGTGAGCTCACGAACGATAAGAATGTCCAGGCCCGACACGATCTCCGGCTTCAGCGACGAGGCATCGGCCAGTTGCGGGTAGAGGATGGCCGGGCGCAGGTTGGCAAACAGCCCCAGCTGCGAGCGAATCTTCAGCAGGCCGCGCTCAGGGCGGATATCACGCTCGATCTTGTCCCATTTCGGCCCGCCAACGGCCCCCAGCAACACGGCATCCGCCTTGCGGGCACGCTCCAGGGTTTCATCTGCCAGCGGTACACCGTGCTTGTCGATGGCTGCGCCACCGATCACGTCATGGGCCAGGGTAAAGCCAAGCTGGAACCGGTCGTTGGCCAGCTCCAGCACCTTGACCGCCTCTGCCATGATTTCCGGGCCGATACCGTCACCTGGAAGAATCAGAATCTGCTTGCTCATGCTTTCCTCTATCCAATCTTGAGGCGCAGCCAGGCGGCTGCGCCGAACTGTTACTGCTGACCGGCAGCCAGCGAACCTGGCTTTATCAGTCAGGCGTCACGAAAAAGCCACGGCTGGGCAGCGCGATGCTTGCCTTCGAACGCCGTAATGGCATCGCTATCCTGCAGGGTGAGGCCGATGTCATCCAGCCCGTTGAGCAGGCAGTGCTTGCGGAAGGCATCAATCTCGAAATGCAGCACCTTGCCGTCCGGGCGGGTCACTGCCTGTGCCTGCAGGTCGATGGTCAACTGGTAGCCTGGGTTGGCCTCAACTTGGCGGAACAGCTCGTCCACCTCCTCATCGCTGAGGATGATCGGCAACAGGCCGTTCTTGAAGCTGTTGTTGAAGAAGATATCGGCAAAGCTCGGCGCAATGATGCTGCGGAAGCCGTATTCGTCCAGCGCCCAGGGCGCGTGCTCACGGCTGGAGCCGCAACCGAAGTTTTCCCGGGCCAACAACACGCTGGCGCCCTGGTAGCGGTCGTGGTTGAGGACGAACTCCTGGTTGACCGGGCGCTTGCTGTTGTCCTGGTAGGGCTGGCCCACATCCAGGTAACGCCATTCGTCGAACAGGTTGGGGCCAAAGCCCGTGCGCTTGATCGACTTCAAGAACTGCTTGGGGATGATCTGGTCGGTATCGACGTTGGCGCGGTCCAACGGGGCAACCAGGCCGATGTGCTGGGTAAAGGCTTTCATGCTGCGCTCCCTTGGATCAACTCGCGGACGTCGATGAAGTGACCCGTGACCGCTGCGGCGGCCGCCATGGCCGGGCTGACCAGGTGGGTGCGCCCGCCAGCGCCCTGACGGCCTTCGAAGTTACGGTTGGAGGTGGATGCACAGTGCTCGCCACTCTCCAGCCGGTCAGGGTTCATCGCCAGGCACATCGAGCAACCGGGCTCACGCCATTCGAAGCCAGCCTCGAGGAAGACCTTGTCCAGGCCCTCGCGCTCGGCCTGGGCCTTGACCAGCCCGGAACCCGGTACAACGATGGCCTGCTTGACCGTCGCTGCCACCTTGCGCCCCTTGGCGATTTGCGCAGCCGCCCGCAGGTCTTCGATACGCGAGTTGGTGCAGGAGCCGATGAACACGCGGTCCAGACGGATGTCGGTGATCGCCTGGTTAGCGGTGAGGCCCATGTACTTCAAGGCCCGCTCGATCGAGCCGCGCTTGATCAGGTCGCTTTCGGCCGCAGGGTCGGGCACGCGCTGGTCCACAGCCAGTACCATTTCAGGCGAGGTACCCCAGCTGACCTGCGGCTTGATCTGGCTGGCATCCAGCTCGACCACGGTATCGAACACGGCATCATCGTCGGAAACAAGGTCTTTCCAGGCCTCCACGGCACGGGTCCACTGCTCGCCCTTGGGCGCATACGGGCGGCCTTCGACGTAGGCGACGGTGGTGGCATCGGTAGCCACCAGGCCGACACGGGCACCTGCCTCGATAGACATGTTGCAGATGGTCATGCGGCCTTCCATCGACAATTCGCGGATGGCGCTGCCGGCAAACTCCATGGCGTGGCCATTGCCACCGGCCGTGCCGATCTTGCCGATCACGGCCAGGACGATGTCCTTGGCGGTGACGCCGGCAGGCAACTGGCCTTCGACGCGCACCAGCATGTTCTTCATCTTCTTGGCGACCAGGCACTGGGTGGCGAGTACGTGCTCCACCTCGGAAGTGCCGATGCCGTGGGCCAAGGCACCGAAAGCGCCGTGGGTAGAGGTGTGCGAGTCGCCGCAGACCACCGTCATGCCTGGCAAGGTGGCACCCTGCTCCGGGCTGATGACGTGGACGATGCCCTGGCGCTCGTCATTCATCTTGAATTCGACGATGCCATATTCGTCACAGTTCTCGTCGAGGGTTTGTACCTGCAGGCGCGATACCTGGTCGACGATGGCGTCGATCCCACCCTTGCGCTCCGGCGTGGTCGGCACGTTGTGGTCGGGGGTGGCGATGTTGGTATCGATGCGCCACGGCTTGCGCTGGGCCAGGCGCAGGCCTTCGAAGGCCTGAGGCGAGGTAACCTCGTGGATGATGTGGCGGTCGATGTAGATCAAGGAGGAGCCGTCATCACGGCGCTTGACCTCATGGGCTTCCCAGAGTTTGTCGTAGAGCGTTTTGCCAGCCATCAGACTGTTCCTCATCAGCGTCTTTCTATGCCAAAAACCCCTTGGCTTGTATGGACGATGCTATGGGGTTAGATTGAATAACTCAAATTCATAATTTTTATCCTTTGGATAACCACAAGGAATCCAAACATTGGATCTGGCCAACCTCAGCGCCTTCATCGCCATCGCAGAAACCGGCAGCTTTTCAGGTGCCGGGGAGCGCCTGTTCCTGACCCAGCCGGCCATCAGCAAACGCATTGCCGGGCTAGAGCAGCAACTGGACGTGCGGTTGTTCGACCGCCTTGGCCGTGAGGTGACCCTGACGGAAGCCGGGCGCGCCTTACTGCCTCGGGCCTACCAGATCCTCAGCGTGCTTGATGATACCCGACGTGCACTGACCAATCTGTCAGGCGAAGTCGGTGGTCGCCTGACCCTGGCCACCAGCCACCATATCGGCCTGCACCGCCTGCCCCCGCTGCTGCGGGCTTTCACGCGCAAGCATCCAGCCGTGGCGTTGGATATTCAGTTCCTCGATTCAGAACAGGCCTACGACGAAATACTCCATGGCCGCGCCGAGATTGCAGTAATCACGCTCGCTCCAGAGCCACATCACCTGGTCAGGGCGGTACCGGTATGGGAAGACGCACTGGATTTCGTCGCCGCCCCCGAACACCCGCTGGCCAACAATCACACCGTCACCCTCGCCGATGTTGCCCGCCACCCGGCTGTTTTCCCCGGCGGCAATACCTTCACCCACCACATCGTCCAGCGCCTGTTCGAAAGCCAGGGCCTAACCCCCAACATCGCCATGAGCACCAACTACCTGGAAACGATCAAGATGATGGTTTCGATCGGCCTGGCCTGGAGCGTTCTGCCGCGCACCATGCTCGACGGGCAGGTGGCACCCATCGCCCTGCCCGGCATTCAGCTGTCGCGCCAGCTAGGCTACATTCTGCACACGGAGCGTACCCTATCGAATGCGGCCAAGGCGTTCATGGCCCTCCTCGATAGCCACGCAGGGCCCGCCTGAGGCGCCGGCAGCCCGGCATTACCCTCAAGGATGCGTCACAAGCCAAAGGTCTGGTAACCATGCCCAAATCAGCGAACCGTTTAATGCGCCTGCCAAGGATCCCTGCGGCCGACCCTCAGGAGTCGGAACAGGCCTGGCAGAATGCGCCGCAGTTGCTGGCTGCGCTCAACGGGGCGCGCCTGGGCGCTTGGCTGTGGGACATCGAGAGTGGCCGGGTGAGCTGGTCAAGAGGCACCCAGGCTCTGTTCGGCTTCGACCCATTACGCGCGTTGCCCGAAGATATCGACTACCTCGACCTGCTACCGGAAGAGGACCGCGCCCGCACCCGCCAGGCGTTTCAGGCTGTGTTCAATGGCGAACCGGTGGAACGCGCCATGCGGCACCGCATCCGCTGGCCGGATGGCAGCCTGCATTGGCTGGAGATCAATGGCAGCCTTACCCACGACCAGCATGGCCGGCCGCAGATGATCGGCGTGGTACGGGAAATTACCCGTCAGCGCGAGCGCGAAACGGCCCTGGTCAACTCGGAAAAGCGCTTGGCTACGCTGTTTCACCTCAGCCCCAATGCCATTTTGCTGACCCGTCGTCACGACGGCATGATCTTCGAGGTGAACCGGCACTTCGAAGACACGTTTGCCTGGCCAGGCAACCAGGTGGTCGGTAAAACCAGCCTGGAACTGGGCCTGTGGGCTAACCCGGAGCAACGCCAGCAAATGCTGGAGGCCACCCGCCTTAGCAGTGGCCCTCTGATCATGGAAGTGCAGTTTCGCGCCAGCAACGGCAGGGTTCACGACGGTATTCTGTGTACTCAGGGCATCGAACTCGAGGGCACCACCTTCCTGCTCAGCACCTTCCTGGACACCACCGAGCGCAAGCGCGCCGAACTTGCACTGAAGGACAGCCAGGAACGCCTGGACCTGGCACTGGATTCGGCGCAGTTGGGCACGTGGGACTGGCATATCCCCAGCGGTATGCTCTATGGCTCGGCACGGGCGGCGCAGCTGCACGGTCTGCCCCCTACCCCTTTTCATGAATCCTTCGACGCTTTTTTCGAAGGGGTGCCCGAGCAGGAGCGCAGCTCCATGCGCCAAGCCTATCGCAGCCTGCGCGAAGGCCCTGCGGGCAATTACCAGATCACCTATCGGGTGCAATTGGACAACGGTATCTCACGCTATATCGAAAGCCGCGCCCGGCTGTATCGCGATGAGCAGGGCAACCCGCTGCGCATGGCCGGCACCCTGCTGGACATCACCGACCAGGTGGAGCGCGAACAGCGCCTGAGCGCTTCGGAAGAGAAGTTCGCCAGCCTGTTCCAGGTAAGCCCCGACCCGATCTGCGTGACCCGCCAGGACACCGGGCAATTTATCGAGATCAACCCCGCCTTCACTCACACCTTCGGTTGGGGCGCCGAGCAACTGATCGGCCGTACCGCAGAAGAAATCGGCTTGTGGGGTGAGTCCGTGCAGCGGGCGCAGCGCATCGAACGGGTTATCCGCGAACAAGCCTTGAGCAATGTAGCGGTGGTGGTCAACCACCGTCATGGCGAGGCGCTGACCTGCGTGATCTCAAGCCGCCTGATCACGGTAGACGACCAACCCTGCAGCGTGACCACCCTGCGCGATATCACCCAGCAGCAGCGGGCCGAAGCTGCGCTCAAGGCCAGCGAAGAGAAGTTCGCCAAGGCCTTTCATTCAAGCCCTGACGCAATCACCATCACCGAGTGCCAAAGCGGGCGTTACCTGGAAATCAACGACGGGTTCTGCCGGCTGACCGGTTACAGCGCCACCGAAGTGGTCGGCCGTACCGTATTCGAGATCGGTATCTGGGCCGACGCCAGCCAGCGCAGCTCATTGCTGGCCGAGCTGCGTGAACACGGACGGGTGCATCACCGGGAGATGCTCGGGCGCAACAAGTGCGGCGAGTTGCTGACGGTAGAGGTGTCGGTTGAGCCGATCATCCTCAACGAAGAAGAATGCCTGCTGATGACAGCCCGCGACGTCAGCCAACTGAAGAACGCCCAGGCGCAGATACGCCACTTGGCCTACCACGACCCACTGACCAATCTGCCCAACCGGGCCTTGCTGATGGACCGCCTGAGCCAGCAGATCGCCCTGCTCAAACGCCACCACCTGCGCGGTGCCCTGCTGTTTCTGGACCTGGACCACTTCAAGCACATCAACGACTCGCTGGGCCACCCTGTTGGCGACACCGTGCTGAAGATCATCACCGCGCGGTTGGAGGCCAGCGTGCGCCTGGAGGACACCGTGGCGCGCCTGGGCGGGGACGAGTTCGTGGTACTGCTCAGCGGGCTGGAGGGCAGCCGGGAAACCGTTGAAGAAAAGGTCCGGCAACTGGCCGACACCTTGCGCGAGCTGCTGGCCCAGCCCATGTCACTGGACGGCCAGCGGTTGCAGGTAACACCCAGCATCGGCGTGGCCCTGATTCCAGACCACGGCACTACCCCGGCAGATTTGCTCAAACGCGCCGACATCGCGCTGTACCGGGCCAAGGATTCGGGCCGCAACACCACACAGGTGTTCCAGGCCACCATGCAGAAGGCCGCCAGCGAGCGCCTGCGTATGGAAAACGACCTGCGCCTGGCATTGGCACGGGGCGAAATGGCGCTGCACTTTCAACCGCAAGTGGATGCCCGCGATAACCGCATCGTCGGCGCCGAAGTGTTGTTGCGCTGGCATCACCCACAGCTGGGTCAGCAGCCGCCCAGCCAGTTCATTCAGGTGCTCGAAGAAAGCGGTCTGATCCTGGAGGTGGGCAACTGGATCCTGGACGAAGCCTGCGATGCCTGCGCGCGCATGTTGGCGGATGGCCTTATAGATGCCCGTGATTTCAGCCTGTGTGTCAACATCAGCCCCAGGCAGTTCCGCCAGAACGACTTCGTCGGGCGCGTTTTACGCAGCCTGAATGACTTCAAGGTGCCTAAACAGATACTGAAATTGGAGATCACCGAAGGCATTGTCATCCAGAACCTGGAGGACACCATCAGCAAGATGCGTGAGCTGAAGGCTTATGGCGTCAGCTTCGCCATGGACGATTTCGGTACAGGCTATTCCTCACTGACCTACCTCAAGCGCCTGCCGGTGGATGCGCTGAAAATTGACCAGTCATTCGTGCGCGACGCGACCGTTGACCCCAACGATGCCGAGATCGTCCGCGCCATCGTGGCCATGGCGCGCAGCCTTGGCCTGGCGGTCATAGCCGAGGGCGTGGAGCTCAGCGAACAACTGGAATTTCTGGAGCAGCTGGGATGCCACCTCTATCAGGGGTACCTGCACAGCCGCCCCTTGCCGTTGGCAGAATTCCGTCAGATGCTGCTGGAGGCGCCTGCTGTCTATTGACGCCTGCAACGCAAGAAAGGCACCCGAGGGTGCCTTTCTTGTCAGTAGCGCCTGTTAGTTCAGCGCTGGCTGTTCGCCATTGATCGGGATGCGCTTGGCCTTGGCTTCTTCAGGCACGATACGCAGCAGGTCGATGCTGAGCAGGCCGTTGGCAAGGCCCGCTGCCTTGACCTCGATGTGGTCGGCAAGCCTGAACGACAGCTTGAAGGCGCGCTGGGCAATACCCTGGTGCAGGTAGGTCACTTGGGCAGCGCTGTTGTCGCGCTTGCCGCCAGTGACGGTGAGCACACCTTTCTCAACCTGAAGATCGAGGTCTTCTTCCTGGAAGCCGGCGGCCGCAACCACAATACGGTATTGGTCTTCACCGTGTTTTTCCACGTTGTAGGGTGGGTAGCTGCTACCCGCATCGTTGCGCGCCGCCGACTCGAACAGGTCGTTGAAACGGTCGAAGCCCACGGAGTGGCGGAACAGGGGAGCAAGCGAGAAAGCGGTGGTCATGGTCATAACTCCTGAGTTTTCAGCAAGTAGGTCATTACGCGACCCGACTTCGGCATCGCGTACTCAAGAGATAGGGGCTGGCAAACGGCTTTCAAGGGGAGCCTGTAAAAAATCTATTCTGCCCTGCGCCTCAAGCGACACACGCATCCACCGGTTGCTGTTCGGCACCGATAAGCCGGCTAATGCGGGCGCAGTCGTCTTCACGGCGCAGCTCGGCAAACAGAACGACCGCTTCCGGGTAGCTGCGTGTAAGCATGGCCAGCCACTGTTTCATGCGCCCGGGTGCATAACGTGGCGACAGCTTGGCCTGCGCCTGGCGCCAGAACTCGCGTAGCAGCGGCAGCAGTTGCTCCCAGTTCATCGGTTGGTAGTGCTGCCCGGCACGCGCGGCGGCAATCTGCAGCCCCAGGTCGGGTCGCGACACCAGACCGCGGCCCAACATGATGTTTTCGGCACCACTGACCTCGCGGCAACGCCGCCAGTCATCCACCGTCCAGATCTCACCGTTGGCGAACACGGGCACCTTCACCACATCCTGCACGCGAGCTACCCATTCCCAATGCGCAGGCGGCTTGTAGCCCTCAACCTTGGTACGCGCGTGCACCACCAGGTGAGCCGAGCCGCCTTCGGCCAGCGCCATGGCGCACTCCAGCGCACCGTCCGGGCTGTCGAAGCCCAGCCGCATCTTGGCAGTGACGGGAATGTCTGCAGGCACCGCACGGCGAACTTCACGCACGATGGCATGCAGCAACTCCGGTTCCTTGAGCAACACGGCACCGCCACGCGACTTGTTCACCGTCTTGGCTGGGCAGCCGAAGTTGAGGTCGATCACCGGCGCACCCAATTCGCAGGCCAATGCCGCGTTTTCGGCCAGGCAGGTAGGATCCGAGCCCAACAGCTGTACACGCATTGGCACCCCAGCGGCGGTTCGCGCCCCCTGGCGCAGCTCAGGCGCCAGTTTGTCGAAGGACGATGGCGGCAGCAGGCGATCGCATACGCGTATGAATTCGGTGACGCACCAATCGATACCGCCAACGCGGGTAAGCACGTCGCGCAGGATGTTGTCGACCAGCCCCTCCATAGGGGCCAGGGCAATTTGCATGTGAGGGTCTCGATGGAAAAGGCGGCAGTCTAGCAAATATCGCCGGCCATTCAGGCGCCGGTCAGCGCTGGGCCATAACCTTCCAGGAACTCAGCCGGCATGCGCCGGGGTTTGCCACTGGACAGTTCGATACAGGCAAACGTGGTCTGGGCTCGCAGCAAGGTCGTGCCATCCTGCGGGCGCCATAGCTGAAAGCGGCGGGTCATGCGCAGGCGCTGGTCCCAATCGATGATCCACGTTGCCAGTTGCAGTGCATCATCCTCGTAGGCTGCGGCCAGGTAATCGATTTCGTGGCGCACCACCGCCATCGCCCGGTCCAGGCGCCGATACTCGGCCAGATCCAGGCCCAGACGCTGGGAGTGGCGCCAGGCGCAGCGCTCCAGCCAGGTGACATACACCGCATTGTTGGCATGGCCGAGGCCATCGATGTCTTCGCTGCCAACATGCAGGTCGATGATGAAGGGTGCAGGCAGGTCCCAACTCATGTTCAGTTCCCGGACGCAAAAAAGGGAATTTAGCAGTGATCTGCGGGCGAATGTCCAGCGTTGTACGGGCACACGCCTGGATCGCAGAGCTTGAATGCAAGCATTTTTCGAGGACAAAAACAAAAGGCCCATTCAATATTCGAATGAGCCTTAAAAGTCCCGCAAAACGCGGGTAAACATGGCGTCCCCTAGGGGACTCGAACCCCTGTTACCGCCGTGAAAGGGCGGT
>NZ_JACVVG010000054.1:0-26338 GCF_016647875.1 Pseudomonas sp. S36
GGAGCGAGCGCAGCTCGCGATGCGCCGCGCGGGCGGCGCTCGATCTCCCAGTCGCCGCAACTGCAATGGCGAACACCAAACGACCCTCTACCCAAGCAATCCAAACCAACCGCCCCGGCTCGCGCCCTCCCAGCCAAGCATCAATGCCCCGCCGTCTTGGAAAACACCTGAATCACCACCACGCCCCCAACAATCATGGCCATGCCCAGCATGGCGGGCACGTCCAGCTTCTGCCCGTAGATCACCAGTGCCGCCACGCTGATCAGCACGATGCCCAAACCCGACCACACAGCATAGGCAATCCCCACCGGAATGCTGCGCACCACCAGCGTCAGCATCCAGAACGCGATCCCGTAGCCCACCACCATCAACAGCAGCGGCAACGGCGTGCTCAGCCCTTTGACCGCTTTCATCGAAGCAGTGGCGATGACTTCGGCGCAGATGGCGATGGCGAGGTAGGTGTAGGCATTCATGATGGTTTCTCCTGATGATGCGCGCATTCTAGAGGGTGCCAGGATGCGGTAAAGTCATTACCTATCTGGTATGGAGATAGGTTGATGGCCGAGCTATGGAACCTGGAGCAGCTGCGCACCTTCCTGCGCGTGGCGGAGCTGCGCTCATTCTCAGCAGTAGCGCGGGAGCAGGGCAGGGCGCAGTCCGCAATCAGCAATGCCATCGCCTTGCTGGAAGCCGACCTTGGCGTCACGCTGTTCGAGCGCAGCAGCGGTCGGCAGCCGAAACTCACTGAAAACGGCAGTGCCCTGTTGGCCGATGCCCGCGAGTTGTTACGCCAGTGCGAACGCCTGGACGGCCGTGCCCTGGCACTGATGCGCGGCCAGGAAGCCCTGTTGCGGGTGGCGCAAGACGAAGCCATGCCCTATCAGCCCGTCATCGACAGCCTGGATGAACTGGCCAGCCGTTACCCGTTTCTGGAAGTGCAACTGGCCAGCGGCGCCCAGGGTGACGTAGCGCGCAAACTGGTCGAGCGGCGCGCCGACCTTGGCCTGTTCTTCCACCACGAAAGCATGCCTGCATCGCTGGAGCGGCGAGCCCTGGGGAGTGTGGAAATGGTAACCGTGTGCGCCGTTGACCACCCACTGGCGCAGGCCGGGCCGGTGACCCGTCAGCAACTGGCACGCCACCGCCAGTTGCTGGTTACCCCCCAGCAGAGCGGCTACCCGGGCGGTGAAGCGATCAGCCCGCAGGTGTGGCGGGCCGACAGCTTTTACGCCATGGCCGAATTGCTGATGCGCGGCCTGGGTTGGGCCTGGCTACCGCGGCATGTGGTGCAATACCCGACCTATCAGGCGCACATGGTCGAGCTGGCCAGTGAATGGCGCCCACCTGCATTGGTGGTGGAACTGGCCTGGCGCCGGGACGAGCCACTTGGGCCCGCCGCACAGTGGCTGGCCGAGCGCTTTGCGGTACACCTGCGTGCTATCGGGTAAACTCCGCCGCCATGAACAGAACTCTCTATACCTTGTTGTTTCACCTCGGTCTGCCACTCGTTGCGCTGCGCCTGTACCTGCGTGCGCGCAAGGCGCCTGCCTACGGCCAGCGCGTGGGTGAGCGCTTTGCATTCAAACTGCCAGCCATGCGCAAGGGCGGTATATGGGTACACGCGGTGTCGGTGGGTGAAAGCATCGCCGCAGCGCCGATGGTGCGCGCATTGCTCAAGGCCTACCCGCAGTTGCCGATCACGCTCACCTGCATGACCCCAACCGGGTCGGAGCGTATTCGCGCCCTGTTCGCCGACGAACCCCGGGTGCAGCATTGTTACTTGCCCTATGACCTGCCATGGGCGGCTGGGCGTTTTCTGGACCATGCGCAGCCGAAACTGGGCGTGATCATGGAAACCGAGTTATGGCCCAACCATATCCATCAGTGCGCCAAACGCTCGATCCCGGTCGCGCTGGCCAATGCGCGGTTGTCCGAGCGTTCGGCCCGTGGCTATGGCCGCTTTGCCAGGCTGACCCGGCCCATGCTGGCCGAGATGAGCCTGATTGCGGTGCAGACCGAAGCGGAGGCCGAGCGTTTCCGCACCTTGGGTGCGCGCCCGCAGTGCGTGCAGGTGACGGGGTCGATCAAGTTCGACCTGCAAGTCGACCCGCAACTGCTGCCACGCGCCAAGGCGCTGCGCGAGCAGTGGGGGGCAGCCCAGCGGCCGGTGTGGATCGCGGCCAGCACCCATGAAGGCGAAGACGCACTGATTCTCCAGGCTCATCAGCAGCTGCTGAAGAACCATGCCGATGCATTGCTGATTCTGGTGCCGCGCCACCCCGAGCGCTTCGCTGCCGTGCATGCCCTGTGTAGCGAGCAGTTCGCAACGGTACGCCGCTCCGCTGGGGACGCAGTGCAGGGCCAGAGCCAGGTGCTGCTGGGCGATACCATGGGCGAGTTGCTGTTCCTCTATGCCCTGGCCGACATCGCCTTCGTGGGTGGCAGCCTGGTGGCGACAGGGGGGCATAACCCGCTGGAGCCCGCCGCGCTGGCGCTACCGGTGCTGATGGGGCCGCACGTCTTCAACTTCCTCGAAATCAGCGCAATGCTGCGCGAGGCCGGGGCGTTGCAACAGGTGGACGATGCCGACGGGCTGGCCCAGGCGGTGCAGCGCCTGGTCGAGTTACCGCAGGATGCCCGACGCATGGGCGAGGCGGGCAGGGCAGTGATGCGGGCCAACCAGGGGGCGTTGCAGCGGTTGATCGATGGGTTGAGTGGGTTGTTAGGGTAAGGCCGCCGCCACGCAGCCCCCGTTTCAGCGCCTGCGCTCGAAGTTCTTGGCCGCCGCCGCCGCCAGGTCCGGCGGCAGGAAATCCTTGTCCGGGTTGTAGTCCGGTTTCAGGTAGCCCTTCAGATCCTGCAGGTCTTGCGGGCTGAGCGTGCCGGCTGCCTGCTTGAGGCTCAGGCTATCGAGGATGTACGCATAGCGGCTGTTGTTGTAATCCCTCACCGAGGTATACAGCTGGCGCTGCGCATCCAGCACGTCAACGATGTTGCGCGTGCCCACCTGGTAGCCAATTTCAGTGGCTTCCAGCGCACTCTGGTTGGAAATGATCGACTGCTTGCGCGCCTGCACCTGCTCCACGTCGGTATTCACCGCCCGGTGCAGGTTGCGGGTGTTTTCCACCACCTGGCGGCGCAGGCTCTCACGCTGTTGTTCGCTCTGGCTGAGGCGCTGGTAAGCCTCGCGCACCTGGGAGCTGGTCAGGCCACCGCTGTAGATCGGGATGTTCAGTTGCAGGCCCACCGTGGTCTGTTCCACGTCACCGCCATAGCGCACGCCCAGCGGCGACGGGTTGCTGAACCCCAGGTTGTCGTTGTCGCCCTTCTGGTACTTGGCCACTGCATCCACCGTGGGGGCGTGGCCGGCCTTGCGCTGGCGCAGGGTTTCTTCGGCGGCAGACACCGCATAGTTGGTGGCCAGCAGGTTCAGGTTCTGCCGGCCTGCGGTTTCTACCCAGGCCTTGGCGTCGTTGGGGGTCGGCACCTGCACCGGCAGGCTGTGCACCACGCCCTGAATCGACGTGTACTCACGGTTGGTGAGGGTGACCAGGGCCTGGAAGGCATCCTGCACCTGGCGGTCGGCAATGATGCGGTTGGCCCTGGCGGTGTCGTAGCTGGCCTGGGATTGCAGCACGTCGGTCTTGTCCGACAGGCCCACGTCGAAGCGTTCGTTGGACTGGTCCAGTTGGCGCTTGAGCGCGGCCTCTTCGGCTTTGGTCGCAGCCAGGTTGTCCTGGGCGCGCAAGACCGCAAAGTAGCTTTGCGCGGTCTGCAGGATCAGGTTCTGTTCGGTGGCCGACAATTCCAGTGCGGCCTGCTCGTTGACTGCTTCGGCAGCCTGCAACTGGAACCACCGATCGGCGCGGAAGATCGGCTGGGCCAGTGTCGCGCTCCAGGCGTTGCCGCTGCGGGTAGAGGTGATCGAGGGTTCGTCGAGCTTGGTGCGCGTGTTCATCATCTCGGCACCCGCTGACAGGTTTGGCAGCAGCCCGGCACGGGCCTGGGGCACCACTTCGCGCCGCGCGCCATAGTCGGCGCGGGCTGCCGCCAGGTCGGCGTTGTTGTCCACGGCTTCCTGGTAGACGCTGACCAGGTCGGTCTTCACCGTTGGGGGCACGTCTGCTGCCCAGGCCATCGCGTTGGATGCACAAGACACGGCGAGGGCCAGTGAAAGTTTGCGCAGCATAGGTGCAATCCTTGTACGAAATGTAATTACTGAACTGTTGAGTATCGTGCGATGACGCAGTGTAGTGCGGTGTGCCCCGGGCAACAATCGCCTATTCACCGCCGATCGTCCGGGCCGATAGCCGCTTGGCTTTGCGGGCCACTCCAGTCTAGACTGCGCATGTTCTTGTCGGGGTGCCTTGAAGCAAAGGCTGAGATCGCATAGGTGCGGATCCCGTTGAACCTGATCAGGTTAGCGCCTGCGTAGGGAACAAGATTGCTCGCCTTCCCGGGGAGCCTCTTGTGCCAGGTCCGGGAATGTCTCAGCTGCTTGCGGCTGTTGGCACCTCGTCTTTGGCACCGCACCCGTCTAGGAGTGCATCCGCGTCCTTCAGGTTCACCCCGACATTCCACTGCTTGGAAGCCGTCTGGAGAGCCTGTGATGACCAAACAAGAAAAAGCGATCAACCTCAGTGAATCGGCCCAGGTCGATCAGCAGTCCGTGCAACCGTTTCCGCGCTCGCGCAAGGTGTATGTCGAGGGTTCGCGCCCGGACATCCGTGTGCCCATGCGCGAGATCAGCCTGGACGACACCCCCACCGATTTTGGTGGCGAAACCAACGCCCCGGTGCTGGTCTACGACACCTCCGGCCCCTACACTGACCCCAGCGTGCTCATCGACGTGCGCAAGGGGCTGGCCGATGTGCGTTCGGCCTGGATCGAGGCACGCGGTGATACCGAGCGCCTGGCCGGGCTCAGCTCCCACTTCGGGCAGGAGCGCCTGAACGATGCCGAACTCGCCAAGCTGCGCTTCGCCCACGTGCGCAACCCGCGCCGGGCCAAGCCCGGTGCCAACGTCTCGCAGATGCACTATGCCCGCCAGGGCATCATCACCGCCGAAATGGAATACGTGGCCATCCGCGAGAACATGAAGCTGCAGGAAGCCCGGGCCGCGGGCCTGCTGGCCGAGCAGCACGCCGGGCACAGCTTTGGCGCCAGTATCCCGCAGCAGATCACCCCGGAGTTCGTGCGCGAAGAGGTTGCCCGTGGCCGTGCGATCATCCCGGCCAACATCAACCACCCAGAGCTGGAGCCGATGATCATCGGCCGCAACTTCCTGGTGAAGATCAACGGCAATATCGGCAACAGCGCACTCGGTTCCTCCATCGAGGAGGAGGTGGCCAAGCTGACGTGGGGCATCCGCTGGGGGTCGGACACGGTCATGGACCTGTCCACCGGCAAGCACATCCATGAAACACGCGAGTGGATCATCCGTAATTCGCCAGTGCCGATTGGCACCGTGCCTATCTACCAGGCCCTGGAAAAGGTCAACGGCGTGGCCGAAGACCTTACCTGGGAGCTGTTCCGCGATACCCTGATCGAGCAGGCCGAGCAGGGCGTGGACTACTTCACCATCCACGCCGGGGTGTTGCTGCGCTATGTACCGCTGACCGCCAAGCGCGTCACCGGCATCGTAAGCCGCGGGGGTTCGATCATGGCCAAGTGGTGCCTGGCGCACCATCAGGAGAACTTCCTCTACACCCATTTCGAAGAAATCTGCGAAATCATGAAGGCCTACGACGTCAGCTTCTCGCTGGGCGATGGCCTGCGCCCGGGGTCGATTGCCGATGCCAACGACGCTGCCCAGTTCGGCGAGCTGGAAACCCTGGGCGAGCTGACCAAGATTGCCTGGAGGCACGACGTGCAATGCATGATCGAAGGCCCCGGCCATGTGCCCATGCAGCTGATCAAGGAGAACATGGACAAGCAGCTTGAATGCTGTGACGAAGCGCCGTTCTACACCCTTGGCCCGCTGACCACCGATATCGCACCGGGCTACGACCACATCACCTCGGGCATCGGTGCGGCGATGATCGGCTGGTTCGGCTGCGCCATGCTCTGCTACGTCACGCCCAAGGAGCACCTGGGCCTGCCGAACAAGGACGACGTGAAGACCGGCATCATCACCTACAAGATCGCTGCCCACGCTGCGGACCTGGCCAAGGGGCACCCCGGCGCGCAGATCCGTGACAACGCGCTTTCCAAGGCACGCTTCGAGTTCCGCTGGCAGGACCAGTTCAACCTGGGCCTGGACCCGGACACCGCCCGCGCGTTCCACGACGAAACCCTGCCGAAGGAGTCGGCCAAGGTCGCGCACTTCTGCTCCATGTGCGGGCCGAAATTCTGCTCCATGAAGATCACCCAGGAAGTGCGCGAGTACGCCGCCAAGATCGAAACCGTTGACGTTACGGTGGAGCAGGGCATGCGTGAGCAGGCCGAGCGGTTCCGCCAGGAAGGCAGCCAGCTGTACCACAAGGTGTAACCGGCTTTACACCTGCACCGAACCGGCTGGCTCCTTCGCGGGTAAACCCGCTCCCACAGGAATGTGAACTGCCCTGTGGGAGCGGGTTTACCCGCGAAGCGGCCAGCCGCTTCAGCACACACCTCAACCTTCTCGGCGATCACAACAATGACCACCCCCAGCCCGTTCTCCCCCGACCACCCGGTCCCCGCTGCCAGGCGCATCTTTGGCGCCCGCGACCTGTTCTCCCTGTGGTTCTCCCTCGGCATCGGCCTGATGGTGCTGCAAGTCGGCGCCATGTTGGCACCGGGCCTGGGCCTTGCCGGCGCGGTGCTTGCCATCGCCCTGGGCACAGGTGTCGGGGTGCTGCTATTGGGCGCCGCCGGGGTGATCGGCAGCGACACCGGGCTGTCCGCCATGGGTACCCTGAAGCTCAGCCTGGGCAGCCATGGCGCACGGTTACCGGCGCTGCTCAACCTGCTGCAACTGGTGGGTTGGGGCGCCTTTGAAATCATCGTCATGCGCGACGCCGCGAGCCTTTTGGGCGCACGCGCGTTCGGCGAAGACAGTGCCTGGAACAGCCCCATGCTGTGGACGCTGTGCTTCGGCGCCCTGGCCACCGCGCTGGCAGTCAGCGGGCCGTTGGCCTTCGTACGCAAGATCTTGCGCGCCTGGGGTATCTGGCTGCTGCTGGGCGCCTGCCTGTGGCTGACCTGGAACCTGTTCGCCAAGGCCGACCTGGCCGCCCTTTGGAACCGCAGCGGCGATGGCTCGATGTCGCTGGCGGTGGGCTTTGACATCGTCATCGCCATGCCCCTGTCATGGCTGCCGCTGATCGCCGACTATTCGCGCTTCGCCCGTGATGGCCGGCAGGTGTTCGGTGGCACGGTGCTGGGCTACTTCATCGGCAATACCTGGCTGATGAGCCTTGGCGTGGCCTACACCCTCGCCTTCGCTGCCAGCGGCGAGGTCAATGCATTGCTGCTGGCCTTGGCGGGGGCGGGCATGGGCATCCCGTTGCTGCTCATCTTGCTGGACGAATCGGAAAAGGCCTTCGCCGATATCCATTCGGCAGCGGTGTCCAGCGGCGTGCTGGTGCCGGTGAAGGTCGAGCACCTGGCCCTAGTGATCGGTGTGCTGTGCACCCTGATTGCCTTGTTGGCCCCGCTGGCCCAGTACGAGAACTTCCTGCTGCTGATCGGTTCGGTGTTCGCGCCGCTGTTCGGCGTGGTACTGGTGGACCATTACGGGGTGCGCCGTCGCCGCCTGCCGACCCAGGCCACGGGGCTGCACTGGCCGGCGTTGCTGGCCTGGGGAATCGGCGCGGTGGCCTACCACGTGATCGCAGCGCAGGCGCCGGACCTGGGGGCTACCCTGCCGGCGGTGCTGCTGGCAGGGCTGACCTACGGTGTACTGAGCCTCAGCCGCGGCCGGGGAACAGTTCAGGCTTGATCACGCCGTTGAGGCGCGGGTAGGGGATTTTCAGCTCTACATGGCCCATGGAATACGGCGCGATGGCGTACACCTCGTACTTCACCACCACCGCGCCGTAGGTCAGGGCAATGTGCGGCGAACGTTTGAACGGCCAGGTCTTGAGGAACTCGGCGTCCTTGTCCATGCCGACGCTGATCAGCCAGGCACGGTGGGACTCCTCGACGGTCTTCCAGAACGTGTCTTCCTGGCCGGGTACCAGCATGTCCTGCAAGGTCAGCACCTTGTCCAGCTTGCGTGAGTAGTTGATGAACGCGCGGCCCGGCATGCCATGGGCACCGCCGGTGTCCAGGTAGCTGGACAGCTCGACGATCACCAAGCCGTCATGCTGCTCGCGTACCTTGGCCTGCAGGTAGCTGCTGTTGCGCTTGTCGGCGCTGGCCAGGTACTGCTGCTCGTAGGCTTGCAGCGTGGCCGGTACGCTGCCGCGCGCGTTGTCTTCGGTCAGCTGCAGCAGGCGTTTTTCAACGATTGCGTCAAGCTTGGGCAGCGCCGGGAAGTGCACGGTATCAATGTTCACCAGCGGGCAGTCACGTTCGCTGCAGCCGGGTTTCACGTGCTCCCAGGCCTCGCGCTTGACCTCGAGGGGGGCTCGGTAGTTGGGCGCGAACAGGCTCTGGCAAGCACCCAGGGCCATGGCCAGCACAGCCACGGAAGTCAGTTTGACAAGTGTCATGATGATCCTTGCAAGAACAGGGAAAAGTCGGCCTTTGACTGTCGGCGCGGCCTTCAGTTCGCCACTAAGCTAACAGAGACACGGCCTGCTGTCCCGTGTGCCCCAACGGTTGCTGCTGGGGGGTGAAACGTGCCAGCGTGCAGAGTAGGATGGCGCGAAGCGGTATCGAGGTAATGAGGATTTCCATGTCAGACACGTTGAATTCAGTGCCCCGGGCGGTCGAGATCGTCAAGCGGGCCAACTGCTTCCAGGGCTTCTACAAGCTCGACAAGCTGCAACTGCGCCATGAGCTGTTTGCCGGTGGCATGGGGCGCGAGATCAGCCGTGAGCTGTTCGTGCGCCACGACGCGGTGTGCGTGCTGCCCTACGACCCGCAACGCGATGAAGTGGTGCTGATCGAGCAGTTTCGCGTCGGCGCCCTGGGCAAGGCCGACAACCCCTGGCTGATCGAGATGGTTGCAGGGTTGATCGACAAGGACGAGCAGCCCGAAGAGGTCGCCCACCGCGAAGCCGAGGAAGAGGCCGGCCTCAGCTTCAGCGCGCTGTGGCCGATGACCCGCTACTTCCCCTCACCGGGCGGCAGTGATGAATACGTCCATCTGTTCCTGGGCCGTTGCAGTGCCGAGGGGGCGGGTGGCCTGCATGGCCTGGAGGCCGAAGGCGAGGACATCCGCGTGCGCGTCTGGTCGTTCGAGGATGCCCTGCAGGCGGTGCGTGACGGCCGTATCTGCAACGCCGCTACCATCATTGGTCTGCAATGGCTGGCGCTGAACCGTGACGAAGTCCGGGGTATGTGGAAGTGAACCTGTTGCGCGAGCGCTACCGGGTCGACCTGGCCGGGCTGCAGGCCGCCTGCGAAGCCAATTACGCCCGGCTGATGCGGCTGCTGCCCGACATGCGCAGCACCCAGAGTTCGCGCCGCATCGGCATGACCCAGGGCGACCAGATGCTCGGTGTACTGGTGCTCGAAGTGGTGCTGGCCTGCCCCTATACCACTACCCTGCGCGTGCGCCAGGAGCACAGCTTGCCCTGGCTGCCGGTACCGGTCATGGAGGTGCAGGTGTACCACGACGCGCGCATGGCCGAAGTGGTCAGCGCCGAGCATGCCCGCCGGCTGCGCAGCATCTATCCCTACCCCAATGATGCCATGCACCAGCCGGACGAAAAGGCCCAGCTCAACCTGTTTCTGGGTGAGTGGCTGAGCCATTGCCTGGCCTGTGGCCACGAACTGGCAAGCGCCCGCTGAAAGGAGACGGCCGTTGCCGCACCTGAACCCTGCCGGCACCGTGAATGTGGTGCAACTGACCGATGCTCACCTGTTTGCCGACCCTGGCGGCAGCATGCTGGGCCTGAATACCCGTGACAGCCTGCGCCATGTGGTGGCCCAGGCATTGCGCGAGCAGCCGGACACCCACCTGCTGTTGTGCACCGGTGACCTGTCCCAGGATGCCAGCGTTGCGTCTTACGCAGCGTTTCGCCAACTGACCGAAGGCTTTGCCGCACCTGCCCGCTGGTTGCCAGGCAACCATGACGAAGCCCAAGTCATGGCTCAGGTTGCGCCCGAGTTGGTGCAACCCGTTACAGACCGGGGCGCTTGGCGCATCATCATGCTCAATACGGCCGTGCCGGGCGCCGCTCACGGCTGGCTCGACGATGCCCAGTTGGCGCTGCTGGATGCCGCGCTGGCCAGTGCGGGCGGGCGGCACTGCCTGGTGTGCATGCACCATCAACCCGTGGACATCGGCTGTGCCTGGATCGCCCCCATCGCCCTGCGCAACGCCCCGGCGCTGTTCGCAGTGGTGGCGCGTTACCCACAGGTGCGCGCCTTGCTGTGGGGTCACGTGCATCAAGAATGGGATGAATGGGGCGAGGGCCGACGGCTACTGGCTACACCTTCTACCTGCATCCAGTTCGCGGCGCGCAGCGAGGACTTCCAGGTCAGCCACGAGCAGCCAGGCTACCGCTGGCTGCGCCTGCATGCCGACGGAATGATCGAGACGGGGGTTGAGCGGGCGCGGGACTTCGTCGTGGCGCTGGACTTCGACAGCCCAGGGTACTGACGGGTACACCAGCGCTGAGCGGTAAAAGTGTTGCCAAACCCGCCACGCAGCGTCAAAACCCGTCGAACGCGCTACACTGCGCGTCCCTGCGCCGGCGTCACCAGGCGCGAAGTCACAGATTCCGGGGGCAGCATGTCGGGTTCCATCCTCTATATCCATGGCTTCAACAGCTCGCCGCTGTCCACCAAGGCGCGCCAGCTGGAGGCTGTCATGCAGCAGATCGGCCTGGCCGAGCAGTTGCGCCTGCCTGCCTTGCACCATCACCCACGCACTGCCATCACCCAACTGGAAGCTGCCATCGCCGAGCTGGGCGCGCCGTTGCTGGTCGGCAGTTCGCTGGGCGGCTACTATGCCACCCACCTAGCCGAGCGCCATGGCCTTAAGGCGTTGCTGATCAACCCGGCCGTGAACCCGCACACGCTGTTTGACGGCTACCTGGGCACCCAGCACAACCACCATACTGGCGAGGCCTGGGAACTCACCCACGACCACGTCCAGGCCCTGGCGGCGCTGGAGGTACCACCGCCGGCTGACGCCAGCCGTTACCAGGTCTGGCTGCAAACCGGCGACGAAACCCTGGACTACCGGCATGCCGAGCGCTACTACCGCGCCTGTGCCCTGCGCATCCAGGCAGGTGGGGACCACAGTTTCCAGGGCTTCGCCGAACGGCTGCCGGCCTTGCTGGCGTTTGCCGGCATTGAGCGCGCGCAGTATGCGGCCCTCGATTTTTCTGTATTTTGATTTTTTCGCATTCACCAGACTGACGACGAGACCCCATGGCCAATCCCAGCGCTAGCGCCTATAACGCAGACGCCATCGAAGTCCTCTCGGGCCTTGACCCGGTCCGCAAGCGGCCGGGCATGTATACCGATACCAGCCGCCCCAACCACCTGGCCCAGGAAGTCATCGACAACAGCGTCGACGAAGCCCTGGCCGGCCACGCCCGTTCGGTGCAGGTGACCCTGCATGCCGACCACTCGCTGGAGGTCAGCGACGATGGCCGTGGCATGCCGGTGGACATCCACCCCGAGGAAGGGGTTTCCGGCGTTGAGCTGATCCTGACCAAGCTGCACGCCGGCGGCAAGTTCAGCAACAAGAACTACCAGTTCTCCGGCGGCCTGCACGGCGTGGGCATCTCGGTGGTGAACGCCTTGTCCACCCAGGTTCGTGTGCGCGTGAAACGTGACGGCAACGAATACCAGATGACCTTCGCCGATGGCTTCAAGGCCAGCGAGCTGGAGGTGGTCGGTTCGGTGGGCAAGCGCAACACCGGCACCAGCGTGTATTTCAGCCCGGACCCCAAGTACTTCGATTCGCCCAAGTTCTCTGTCAGCCGCCTCAAGCACGTGCTCAAGGCCAAGGCCGTGCTGTGCCCGGGCCTGCTGGTCACGTTCGAAGACAAGACCAGCGGCGAGAAGGTGGAGTGGCACTACGAAGATGGCCTGCGCTCCTACCTGGTGGACGCGGTCAGCGAGTTCCAGCGCCTGCCCGACGAGCCGTTCTGCGGCAGCCTGGCCGGTAACAAGGAAGCGGTGGACTGGGCCCTGCTGTGGCTGCCCGAAGGCGGCGACAGCATTCAGGAAAGCTACGTCAACCTGATCCCCACCGCCCAGGGCGGTACCCATGTCAATGGCCTGCGCCAGGGCCTGCTCGACGCCATGCGCGAGTTCTGCGAGTTCCGTAACCTGCTGCCCCGTGGCGTGAAGCTGGCGCCGGAGGACGTGTGGGAGCGCATCACCTTCGTGCTGTCGATGAAGATGCAGGACCCGCAGTTCTCCGGGCAGACCAAGGAGCGGCTGTCGTCCCGCGAGGCGGCGGCGTTCGTTTCCGGTGTGGTCAAGGATGCCTTCAGCCTGTGGCTCAACGCCCACCCCGAGCTGGGCATGCAGTTGGCCGAGCTGGCCATCAGCAATGCTGGGCGGCGCCTGAAGGCGAGCAAGAAGGTCGAGCGCAAGCGCATCACCCAGGGGCCGGCACTGCCTGGCAAGCTGGCGGACTGCGCAGGCCAGGACCCGATGCGCGCCGAGCTGTTCCTGGTCGAGGGTGACTCGGCTGGCGGCTCGGCCAAGCAGGCGCGGGATAAGGAGTTCCAGGCCATCCTGCCCCTGCGCGGCAAGATCCTCAACACCTGGGAAGTGGATGGCGGTGAAGTGCTGGCCAGCCAGGAAGTGCACAACATTGCCGTGGCCATTGGCGTAGACCCGGGGGCCACCGACCTGGCACAGCTGCGTTATGGCAAGGTATGCATCCTGGCCGACGCCGACTCCGACGGCCTGCACATCGCCACCCTGTTGTGTGCCTTGTTCGTCCAGCACTTCCGCGCCCTGGTCGAAGCCGGGCACGTCTATGTGGCCATGCCACCGCTGTACCGCATCGACCTGGGCAAGGAAATCTACTACGCCCTGGATGAAGCCGAGCGCGACGGTATCCTCGACCGCCTGGTGGCCGAGAAGAAACGCGGCAAGCCCCAGGTTACGCGCTTCAAGGGCCTGGGCGAAATGAACCCGCCCCAGCTGCGCGAAACCACCATGGACCCGAACACCCGGCGCCTGGTGCAACTGACCCTGGACGACGTACAGACCACCTGCGAGCTGATGGACAAACTGCTGGCCAAGAAGCGTGCGGGTGACCGCAAGGCCTGGCTGGAAACCAAAGGCAACCTGGCCGAGGTCATGGTTTGATCCGTCTGCTTCTGGCGGCCTTGCTGGCGCTGGCTGCCCTGTCGAGCGTGGCAGGCGAATGGCCCGAGTTGCAGTTGGTCGCCGAGCACCCCATCGACGGCATGCGTGCCGGCAACCTGTCTGGCCTGGCCCAGTGCCGGGGCAGCCTGTGGGGGGTGTCGGACCGTGATGACGACCGCATCTACCGCCTCGACCAGCAAGCCCGCGTGTGGCGTGCCGAACCTCTGCTGTTCGATCCGCCAGCGGTACCGGAAAGCGGCTTGCCATGGGGGCTCAAGACCCGCACCTGGCTTGCGGGCCTGGTGCGCGGTGGCGAGCTGGATTTCGAGGGCCTCACCTGTGACAAGGCGGGCAACCTCTACCTGGTCAGTGAGGCCCATGCAGCGGTGCTGCAACTGCCCGAGGCGGGTGAGCCGGGCTGGCTGAAGATTGACTCGGCCATGGTGCGCCAGGCCCGTGCCAGCGGCATGTTGCTGAACTTCAATGCGTTGTTCGAAGGCCTGGCGATCAACCCGGCAGGGGACCGCCTGTGGCTGGCGGCAGAGCGTGAGCGCCGTGGCCTGGTGGCCATCGAACGGCAGCAGTCGGTGTGGTCCTGTGGCCGTGGCTGTGTGCTGCTGAGCGAAGCCGGTACCGAGATGCAGCCCGCGCAGATGCCCAACGCCCGGCCGCGTTCGCGGGACTTTGCCGACCTGGCCTGGTTCGAGGGCAAGCTGTTCACCCTTGAGCGCAATGCCTACCGTATTTGCCGGCGCGACGTAGACACCGGCCAGGTGGAGCGTTGCTGGTCGTTCGCTGCCGATGCACTGGTTGAGCACCGCCGTTACGACCAGCCGTTCGGCGTGGCCGAAGCGCTGGTGATCGATGCCAAAGGCGCCTGGGTCGGCCTGGACAACAACGAGGCTGCCCGGGCCGACGGCGAGGCACGCCCCATCGTCTGGCGCTTCGCCGCGCCGCAAGGCGGCTGGAGCGCCAAGCCATGAGCCAGGCCCCCGGCAGGCGTGCGGGCAGGGTACTGATGATCCTGGCCTGGGCGGCCGCGTTGTTTTTGGCCACCCGCTACTTTGGTGACTGGGAAGACCGCCAGCGCAACCCCAACGCCCAGGTCCAGTCGTCCCATGGGCAAGGCTTTATCGAGGTGCGCCTGCTGGGCAATGGCCAGGGCCACTTCGTGGCCGATGGCGCCATCAATGGCCAGCTGGTGCACTTCATGCTCGACACCGGCGCCACGGACGTGGCCGTACCCGAAACCCTGGCTGGCAAGCTGGGGCTCACCCGCGGCAGCCCCGTGGTGCTGAGCACCGCCAATGGCCGGGCTGCCGGTTACAGCACGCGCCTTGCAGACCTGCAACTGGGTGATATCCACCTGCAGAACGTGCGCGCGGTGGTGATACCCGGCCTGGACGACGACACTGTGCTGCTGGGCATGAGCGCCCTGAAACAACTTGAATTTACCCAGCGCGGCGGCACCATGCTGTTGCGCCAGAACCTGAAATGACGAGGCTCGCATGAGCGACTTACAAGACAGCCTGGATGGCGTAGAACGCCGCTCACTGGCTGACTTCACCGAACAGGCCTACCTCAACTACTCCATGTACGTGATCATGGACCGCGCCCTGCCGCACATCGGTGACGGCCTCAAGCCCGTGCAGCGGCGCATCGTGTACGCCATGAGCGAGTTGGGGCTGGACGCCGACGCCAAGCACAAGAAGTCGGCGCGTACGGTGGGTGACGTACTCGGCAAGTTCCACCCCCACGGTGATTCGGCGTGCTATGAAGCCATGGTGCTGATGGCGCAGCCGTTCAGCTACCGCTACACCTTGGTCGACGGCCAGGGTAACTGGGGTGCGCCGGACGATCCCAAGTCGTTCGCGGCCATGCGTTACACCGAGGCGCGTCTGTCGCGCTACGCCGAAGTACTGCTCAGCGAAGTGGGCCAGGGCACCGTGGACTGGGTACCCAACTTCGATGGCACCCTGCAGGAACCGGCCGTGCTGCCGGCGCGCCTGCCCAACATTCTGCTCAACGGCACCACCGGTATCGCCGTGGGCATGGCCACCGACGTGCCGCCGCACAACCTGCGCGAAGTGGCCAGTGCCTGCGTCCGTTTGCTGGACGAGCCTAAGGCCACCATCGAGCAACTGTGCGAGCACATCCAGGGGCCGGATTACCCGACCGAGGCGGAAATCATCACGCCGCGTGCCGAGATCCTGAAGATGTACGAAAGCGGGCGCGGCTCCATTCGCATGCGCGCCGTGTACCGCGTCGAAGATGGCGATATCGTCGTGACCGCGCTGCCGCACCAGGTCTCCGGTGCCAAGGTGCTGGAGCAGATTGCCGCGCAGATGCAGGCCAAGAAGCTGCCAATGGTGGCCGACCTGCGGGACGAGTCCGACCACGAGAACCCCTGCCGCATCGTCATCATCCCGCGTTCCAACCGGGTGGATGCGGCTGAGCTGATGCAGCACCTGTTCGCCACCACCGACCTGGAGAGCAGCTACCGGGTCAACGTCAACATCATTGGCCTGGACGGCAGGCCACAGCTGAAAAACCTGCGTGCCCTGCTGCTGGAGTGGCTGGAGTTCCGTACCAACACGGTGCGCCGCCGCCTGCAGCACCGCCTGGACAAGGTGGAAAAGCGCCTGCACCTGCTGGATGGCTTGCTCACCGCCTTCCTCAACCTGGATGAAGTGATCCACATCATCCGCACCGAAGACCAGCCCAAGCAGGCCCTGATTGCCCGCTTCGACCTGACTGAAATCCAGGCCGACTACATTCTCGAGACCCGCCTGCGCCAGTTGGCCCGTCTGGAAGAAATGAAGATCCGCGGCGAACAGGACGAATTGCTCAAGGAGCAGGCCAAGCTCCAGGCCCTGCTGGGTTCCGAGGCGAAGCTGCGCAAGCTGGTGCGCAGTGAGCTGATCAAGGATGCCGAAACCTATGGGGACGACCGCCGTTCGCCGATCGTCGAGCGTGCCGAAGCCAAGGCCCTTTCGGAAAACGAGCTGATGCCGACCGAGCCCGTTACCGTGGTGCTGTCCGAAAAAGGCTGGGTGCGGTGTGCCAAGGGGCACGATATCGATGCCACGGGCCTGTCGTACAAAGCCGGCGATGGCTTCAAGGCTGCCGCTGCCGGGCGTTCCAACCAGTTTGCCGTGCTGATCGACTCCACAGGACGCAGTTATTCGCTGGCGGCCCACAGCCTGCCGTCTGCCCGGGGGCAGGGCGAGCCGCTGACGGGGCGCCTGACCCCGCCACCGGGTGCCACCTTCGACTGCGTATTGATGCCCGAAGACGATGCGCTGTACGTGGTGGCATCCGACGCGGGCTATGGCTTCGTGGTCAAGGGTGAAGACCTGCAGGCCAAGAACAAGGCCGGCAAGGGCCTGCTGAACCTGCCCAACGGTGCCAAGGTGATGACCCCGCGCCCGGTGGCCAGCCGTGAGCAGGACTGGCTGGCGGCGGTGACCACCGAAGGGCGGTTGCTGGTGTTCAAGGTCAGCGACCTGCCGCAGTTGGGCAAGGGCAAGGGCAACAAGATCATCGGGGTGCCGGGTGATCGGGTGGCCAGCCGTGAAGAGTTCGTCACCGATATTGCCGTGATCGCCGAGGGCGCCACGCTGGTGCTGCGGGCTGGCAAGCGCACGCTGTCGCTCAAGGCAGATGACCTGGAGCACTACAAGGGCGAGCGTGGCCGACGCGGTAGCAAGTTGCCACGTGGCTTCCAGCGGGTCGACGGGTTGCAGGTCGAGCTCCCGGCCTGACGCCCGCAAGGCCCGCATTGGCGATTTCACCGCCTGTGCGGGCAGAAATGCTGGAGTCGGGCCGCCATTTCGCGGATGATATGCCCCTTGCGGCGCCGGCTTGGCCGTGCGCCCGTTTGAATAATTGTGTATCACTGCGGTATGCCTGAAGGCATCCGCCTGGATGGGATGATGAAATTTCTGCGCATTCCCTTTGCGCTGTTGATGACTGGCTTGCTGGGCTTGGGTGGGTGCACCATGCATCAGCCTGTGGCCCTGTACCAGCTCGACAGCGGTGAGCCTGGCCAGCCGTCGCAGAGTGCTGGCATGGCCGTGGTGCTGGGCCCTGTCTCGGTGGCCGACTACCTGCAACGCGAAACCTTTCTGCAACGCCAGGCTGACGGCAGCCTGAGCGCCGCCACCGATGGCCGTTGGGCCGGTAGCCTTTCTTCGGACATCGACCAACTGCTTGTCCGCCAGCTGGCCTGGCGCCTGGACAGCCAGCGTGTGGTGCTGGCGCCGGCCACAGCGGGTTTCAGCCCGGATGTGCAGGTGCTGCTGTCGATCACGCGGCTGGACTCAGGCAAGAACCAACCGGCCATTCTGGATGCCCAGTGGCGCGTACTCGACCGCCGTGGCCAGGTACGTGACAACCGCATCGTTCACCTTGAGCAACAGCACGAGGGCAGCGAAGCATCCCAGGTGCAGGCCCAGGGCCAGCTGTTGCAAAAGCTGGCTGAGCAGCTGAGCACGGCCGTGAAGCCTCTGGCCAACCAGCCTGCGATTGCCGAGGTTGCGCCGAAAAAACCTGCTGCACCTGCGCAGGTGAAGAAGCAGCCTGAGAAATCGAAGATCCCCATGGCGTCCCCGATTCGTACCGATATGGAAGTCTATCGGTTCTGATCTTGGCGTTAAGTAAGAAAAAGCCCGCTGATGCGGGCTTTTTTGCGTGCGGCTGCTGGGGTGGGTGTCAGACCCGGCCCTCGTGCATGCGCGCCAGTTGCCGCTCGAGCATGGAGGGGTAGGGCTCCATCAGGCGCTCTACGCAGCATGCGCCTTCTGGGCTGGCGATGGGGCGGATGCGGGCACGTTGGCGGATCAGCGCGTCGTCGCTGATCTTGCGTTCCACCAGCAGCAGGTTGCGGCTGTGCTGCGACAGGGCCAGTGCGTCCTGTACCTTTTCTGCCATCAGCACGTCTACCAGCTCAAGCCCGTGCAGGTCGTTACCCAGGGTCAGGCCGAGCTGCAATTGCAGGGTAATGCCGCTGTCGGCCACCTCGATTTGCAGCGCATGGCCCAGGGCGCGCAGCAGCTCGCCGCAGCAGATGGCATTGGTCAGGTAGTCCTCACCGCACTCGCGGCTGTGGAACAGCACCAGCGTGCTGCCGTCATTGAGGGTGTGGGTTTCACCGTCATACAGCGAGGCGGCTTGCTCCAGGCAGTCCTGGTAGCGTTCGGTCAGCTCGGCCAGACGGGTACGTGGCAGGCGCCGCAGCTGCTCCTGCGAGCCCAGCTGCACGGCCAGTATGGCGCTGAACTGGGGTTCATCCGACTCGATGGGCAGCGGTTTGGGCGCGTCGTCATCCAGCAGGCCGGCAAAGGCTTCGTCATCGTCTTCGTCCACTGCAGCCGGCCTTGCTCGTGGTGCAGGCTTGGCGGCAGGTGCGCTGTGCAGGTCATGCTCCAGCTCGTCCTCGTCTTCCAGCTCCGGTTCCGGCTCTGGAGGCGGTGGCGGGGCCAGGCGTGCGTGCAGCTGGCGGGCGATATCGCCGATCTCGTCCTGGCGGTCGGTGGCCGGGGTGTAGTGCTGTGGGTCACGCAGCCACACCCGCAGTTGCAACAGTGGCAGGGTGATGTAGCGGCCCTGGCGCAGGCTGAGGGTAAGTGCCAGTACCAGCAGGATGGCGGCCAGGATGCCCATGCTCTGCAGGCTGATCAGCATGGGTTGCTGGAACTGGCTCATGTCCAGGCTGATGCGCAGTTGCCCGGCGGTGACGTCCTGGAAGGTAATCTTGGTCTGGTAGACCCCCTCGGTTTCCCCGATCAGGCTGTTGCGCGGGCGCTGCCCGGCTTCGGCGAGGATGCGGTTGTCGACGCTATAGATAGCCGCATGGGCCACCAGCGGGTTCTTCACCAAGTTGCCCAGCAGCACATTGAGGCTGAGGATGTCGTTGGCCACCAGCAGTTCGGTCGCCGAGGTGGCCGTCTGCGTGGTCAGGCTCTGCCCCAGCGCGTCGGCCTGCTCGTGCATGGCCTGCTTGAACTGCAAACCCATCACGCAGGCATAGATCACCAGCGCCAGGGCCACCAGGAAGATGTTGGTGCAGGCGATGCGCAGTGCCAGTGGCACGCGACGTTGACTCAGGGCGCGATAGATCATCAGGAAGAAGTTGTCTGCTTTGACGGGCGTGGGCCGGTTCACTGAGCTCGGCTCTTAATGGCATGAAGTGGGGGGCAGTATAGCGACCCGGGTTTTGTCGGCAAAGTATCGTTGGCGCCCGATGGTCACGGAAAGTCGGTAGAATGCGCATTTTTCATCGAAGTCGGAGCCAGGTTGTGCGCGAAATCGTCCTGATCAACATCACCGGTGAAGATCGCCCCGGTCTCACTGCTGCCATCACTGGCGTCCTGCTGCAGGGCGGGGTGAGCATTCTCGACATCGGCCTGGCGGTGATGCACGGCACCTTGTCGTTCGGCATCCTGGTGGACATCCCCGACAACGAAGTGGCCACCAAGCTGTTGCAGAGCGTGCAGGCCAAGGCCCACGAGCTGAACCTGCAGGCGCGCTACACGCCGATTTCCGAGGCGGATTACCAGCAGTGGGCCGACGGCCACGGTGACGCGCGCCACGTGGTGACCCTGTTGAGCCGCAAGATCACCCCGGACCAACTGCAGCAGGTCAGTGCGGTGATCAGCCAGCACAACCTGACCATCGAGCGCATCGAGCGGTTGTCTGCCCGTGTGGCGCTGGATGCCGATACCAGCAAGGGCAAGGCGGCCATCGAGATTTCGGTGCGCGGTGAGCCTGATGATGCCCAGGCGTTGCGGGCCGAGTTCTTTGCCTTGTCCGAAGCGCTCAGCATCGACATTGCCTTCCAGAAGGACGACCTGTTCCGCCGCAACCGCCGCCTGGCGGTATTCGACATGGACTCGACGCTGATCGAGGCCGAGGTGATCGACGAACTGGCCAAGGCTGCGGGCGTGGGTGAGCAGGTGGCGGCGATCACCGAGCGGGCGATGCGCGGCGAGCTGGATTTTCGCGCCAGTTTCAAGGAGCGCATGGCGCTGCTCAAGGGCCTGGACGTGGGTGTGCTGGACCAGATCGGTGCGTCGCTGCGCCTCACCGAAGGGGCGGAGACCCTGTTTGCCGAGCTCAAGCGGCTGGGTTACAAAACGGCCATTCTGTCGGGCGGCTTCACCTATTTTGCCCGCCAGGTGCAGGCGCGGCTGGGCATCGACTATGTGTTTGCCAACGAGCTGGAAGTGGTCGACGGCAAGGTGACCGGTGTGGCCGTGGAGCCGATCGTGGACGCTCAGCGCAAAGCCGAGCTGCTGCAGAAGCTGGCGAGCGAAGAGGGCTTGCAGCTTGAGCAGACCATCGCCGTGGGCGATGGCGCCAACGATTTGCCGATGTTGTCATTGGCAGGCCTGGGCGTGGCGTTCCGCGCCAAGCCCCTGGTGCGCCAGTCGGCCAAACAGGCCATTTCGACCCTGGGGCTGGATGGGGTGTTGTACCTGCTGGGCCTGCGCGACCGCGACGCGCAGTCGGCGTAGGCGCAGCGTTAGCCGCCTGCTGCGGGGGGGAACGCACTCCACACGCAGGCGGCGTTATCCCCAGCAGGGCATCAGGCTGGCAGGCCGAGCTGCTGCCCCATGCGCACGGCAGAGGCTGCGCCCAGCGATTGCGCCCACTTCACCTGCTGTGGCCCGAACAGGACGATGGCAGTCGAACCCAGCTTGAAGCGGCCCAATTCGGCACCTTTCTCCAGGTGGATGGGCGCGCGGCTGGCTTCGTCGTAGCGGAAGGTTTTCAGCTCACGTTTGGGTGGCGTCACCAGCCCTGCCCATACGGTCTCGATAGAGGCCACGATCATCGCCCCCACCAGCACCACCGCCATCGGGCCGCGCTCGGTGTCGAACAGGCACACCACGCGCTCGTTGCGCGCGAACAGCTCTGGCACGTTCTCTGCCGTGGTCTGGTTTACCGAGAACAGCCGGCCGGGCACGTACACCATCTCGCGCAGGGTACCTGCCAGCGGCATGTGCACGCGGTGGTAGTCCTTGGGTGACAGGTAGATGGTGGCAAACTCGCCGCCCATGAATGGCGCAGCCATGGCCGGGTCGCCGCCCAGCAGTTCCTGGGCGCTGTAGCCGTGGCCCTTGGCCTGGAAGATGCGGCCGTGCTCGATGGGGCCGAGCTGGCTGACTGCACCGTCTGCAGGGCACAGGATGCTGCCGGGCGTGTCGTCCAGCGGCCGTGCACCTGGCTTCAGGGCGCGGGTGAAGAAGGCGTTGAAGTGCTCATAGGCGCTCAGGTCTTCGACCAGCGCTTCGCTCATGTCGACCTGGTAGCGTTTGGCGAACCAGGCGGTAAAGGCATTCTTGAACCAGCGCACACGGCACTCGGCGACGCAGCCGGCCAGCCGTGACAGCAGGTGGTGCGGCAGCAGGTACTGGCTGATAATGAACAGACGGGATTTCATGCAGGTTCCTTAGACTTCTACAGGCGTGTCCGGGTGGTTGCCCCATTCGCTCCACGAGCCGGCATAGGCTTTGACACGTGGGTAGCCGAGGGCCTTGGCCACCAGGTAGGTGAAACCGGAGCGGCGGTGGGTCTGGCAGTGGGTGATCACTTCCTTGTCCGGGGTGATGCCCAGTTGCTGCAACACTTGGGCGATGTCAGGGCGGATGCGCAGGTGGTCGTTGAGGTCCATGCCGGCGGTCCACTCGAAGTTGATCGCACCGGGTATGTGCCCGCCCTTGGCCGCCAGCACTTTCTCGCCACTGAATTCCTGCGGACCGCGGGCATCCCAGATGACCAGGTCGTCGGCGCCCAGGCGGCTTTGCAGGTACTCGCGGGTGGCAGTGGGCGTAGTGTCGATGTGCAGTGCCACTGGCGTAGTGCCCTTGGCCGGGGCCTCGGTGGACAGTTTGTCCGCAGGCCACGCCTGGATGCCGCCATTGAGGTAGTGGTAGCGCGTGTGGCCGATCACGTCGAGCAACCAGATGAAGCGCCCGGCCCAGCCGCCGCCGTCATCGTCGTACACCACGTACACCGCATCATCACGGTGGCCCAGCTCACCGAACAGTTTTTCCAGGTCGCCCAGCGCTGGCAGCAGGCCAGGGGCCGGTGGCTGACCGAGCTGGGTGCGTTTGCCGTCGACAAAGTGCGCGCCCGGGACATGCCCACTGACATAGCGGTTCGCGCTGCTCAGGTCGACCAGGATCAGCTGGGGCGAAGCCAGGCGTGGCAGCAGGTCTGCGGGCTCGATCACCAGCGGCAGGCCGGAAAAGTCGCTCATCCACGGTCTCCAGTGTGCAAAGAGGGGCGATTGTAGCGCAAGGCTCAGGCCTTGCGGTTGGCAAACACGGTCAGGGCCCGCTCGATGCATTGTGCGGTCTTGCCGAAGGCCTGCACGCTGATGTCGGCCATGGGCCTGCAGCCCTGGTCGGCGACCATCAGCATGAGTACCTGGTCATTCACCGCCAGGGAGCGCAGCAGCACGTGCTCGCCGCGGAACAGGGCACGCAGTGGGGCGGGCAGCAGGGCGTTGAACTGGGTGTGGTTCTCGGGGGTAATGCGCAACTGCCCCGCCTGGGCCATCAACTTTTGTAACAGCTTGTTCGGCGCAACGGGCAGCACCAGGCTCGCGGCCTCCTTGGGCAGGCCGGCCACCTGCTGCACGCGCAGGCAGTCGTTGGCCCGGTCGAGCCCGAGCAGCAGTACGCGCTGCATGCCGCAGGCCAGCAGGGCTTCGCGTGCCTGGGTGGCGAGGTGGACGGTGTTGGTGAACGGGGTCGGCTGGGCCAGCAGGTCCTGGCAGAGCGTGCGCCAACGTGCCAGGTCGTCACTGGTAGGGGGCGGCGGTGCCAGCATGTCTGGGTGCGGTCGGCGCTGGTGCCAGGGCCAGATCAGCGCTTCGGCGGGGTGGAACAGTGCCAGCCTGGCATGGCGGCGGGCACTGGCAGCGGCCTGCTGGTGCATTTGCTGCTGCACGTCTTCCAGCGACGTCTGCAGGTAAAGCGCGGTCAGCAGTTGCCAGCGCAGCAGGTGCGGGTTGTCCCAGCCCACCTGGGCGGCCAGGGCCAGGTTGTTGGCCAGCAGTACGGTGTTGGCCGGCTGGTTGAACCAGCGTCGCAGCCCGGGCTCGGCGTCCAGCCTGTGTTGCTGGCTGAGCAGGTCTTCGTCGCGGGCGATGTTAAGCACCTGTGCCAGTTGCTCACGCTCCTCGAGCAGCAGGCGATAGCCCAGCGTGACCCACTGTGGCAGGCGCCAGTGCTCGGCCATGGCCCGGCACAGCTCCAGGATACGTACGCCAAACAGTTCATGCTCGACCTCTGCGGCCACCTCGCCTTTATGGATGACCCGCAGCTCCCAGGTGTCCAGCAGCTTGGGGTGGGCCAGCGCCAGTGGCCACAGTGGCGACAGGAACAGCAGGCTGCCCCAGTGGATTTCCTGCCAGAGCCGCGCCAGGCGGCTGGCGAACAGCCCACTGGCCTGCTGCGAGGCATGCTGGCTGATCAGCTGGAACTGGCAGAGCACCGGCGGGATGTTCTCGGCTGGCACTGATGGCAGGCGCTTGAGCAACTGCGCGCTGCGCTCCAGCCCCAGGCGGTTGAGGGCCACCTCCAGGCTTTCGGCAGGCTCGGCCTGGCTGGCGTTGGTGGGGTGGTTGGCTTCACGCATCACCGACAGCACCAGGGCGGGGCTATCCTGCATCAGTTCGGCGATATCGCGCAGTGAGCGGCGATTGTCGTTGATGGCCGCCATTACCCGGTCATAGCTGTGCTTGGGCACAGGTATGCGAATGCTTTCCAGCAGCTTTACCCAGGCCTCTAACGTACGTGGAGCCTGGCCGGGTACCTTGGTTTCGATTGGCATTTTGACATCAGTCCGAACTGGCTTTTCGCTTTGAGTGGCTATAGTCTGGCGCAGTTCTGCCGATAAGTAGAAGAAGAGTTTTGACGCTTCCGCCACATCCCCTGACCACGACAGCAAGTGCTTTGAATCTATGGCTAAAATTATCGGCATCATCGTCGTATTCGCGAGCGTGCTCGGCGGCTACGTGCTCTCCCACGGCAA
Source organism: Pseudomonas sp. S36 (assembly GCF_016647875.1). Taxonomy (NCBI): domain Bacteria; kingdom Pseudomonadati; phylum Pseudomonadota; class Gammaproteobacteria; order Pseudomonadales; family Pseudomonadaceae; genus Pseudomonas; species Pseudomonas sp. S36. The sequence goes on from NZ_JACVVG010000054.1 coordinate 24,424, forward strand.
GATCGCGGCACTGATCCAGCCGTTCGAAGTACTGATCATCGGCGGTGCGGCCTTTGGTGCATTCCTGCAGGCCAACCCCGGCTACATGACCATGCACGTCATCAAGAAGTCGATGAAGATGTTCGGCTCGCGCTTCACCCATGCCTACTACCTTGAAGTGCTGGGGCTGGTGTACGAGATTCTGAACAAGAGCCGCCGTGAGGGCATGATGGCCATCGAGGCCGACATCGAGGATGCCTCTGCCAGCCCGATCTTTGCCAAGTACCCGACCGTGCTGGCCGATGAACGCATGACCGCGTTCGTCTGCGATTACCTGCGCATCATGTCCACCGGCAACATGGCCCCACATGAGCTCGAGGGCCTGTTCGACATGGAGCTGCTGAGCATGAAGGAAGAGCTGGAGCACCCGTCGCATGCGGTGACCGGCGTGGCCGACGGCATGCCCGGCTTCGGTATCGTGGCTGCGGTGCTGGGTATCGTGGTGACCATGGCCTCGCTGGGCGACGGCGACCAGGCGGCCATCGGCATGCACGTAGGCGCGGCGCTGGTGGGTACGTTCTTCGGTATTCTGGCGGCCTACGGCTTCTTCGGCCCGTTGGCCAAGTGCCTGGAGCACGATGCCAAGGAGGAGCTGAACCTCTACGAATCGATCAAGGCTTCACTGGTGGCGTCGGCCTCGGGCATGCCGCCATCGCTGGCCGTGGAGTTCGGGCGCAAGGTGCTGTACCCCAAGCATCGCCCCAGCTTCTCCGAGCTGGAACAAGCGGTACGCGGTCGCTGATCCATGGAAAACAACCAGCCCATCATCGTCAAGCGCGTAAAGCGCTTTGGCGGCGGCCATCACGGCGGCGCCTGGAAAATCGCCTTTGCCGACTTCGCGACGGCCATGATGGCGTTCTTCCTGGTGCTGTGGCTGCTTTCCACGGCCACGCCGGAGCAGAAGATCGCCATCGCCGGCTACTTCAAGGACCCGATCGGTTTTTCGGAAAGTGGCACGCCCTACGTCATCGACCTGGGCGGCTCGCCTGAACTGGCCCCGGAAAAAACCATCAACCCGACGGAGAAGTCCGAGCCTACCCCCGACAACACCATCGAGGTGAACAAGGACCAAGTCGAAACCATGGCCGAGCAGGTCGAGCGGGAGCGCCTGGAACTGCTGCTGCAAGAGCTGCAGAACAAGGTGGAAGAAAACCCGCAATTGCAGAAGTTCAAGGACCAGATCCTGTTCGAGATCACCCAGGACGGCCTGCGTATCCAGATCATGGATGCCGAGAACCGACCAATGTTCGACATCGGCAGCGCACGCCTGCAGCCGTATTTCGAAGACATCCTGCTGGCGATGGCAGACACTATCAAGACCGTACCGAACAAGATCAGTGTCAGCGGCCACACCGACGCCAAGCCCTATGCGGGCACTGGCGAGTTCGGCAACTGGGAGCTGTCGGCCAACCGCGCCAACGCGGCGCGCCGGGCGCTGGTGGCCGGCGGGTACCCGGACGATCAGGTGGCGCGGGTGGTGGGCTATGCGTCGTCATCGCTGTTCGACCGCAAGAACCCGTTCAACCCGGTGAACCGCCGCATCGACATCATCGTGCTGACCAAGAAGGCCCAGCGTGATATCGAGGGCGAGCAAGGTTCGAAACAAGCGCCCGCCGCCCCGGCGTCGGCGCCCGGCGCTGCCGCACCCGCTGCGCCCAAGGCCGACAATGACAACGACCAGGCGCCCATGCAGCCCCGCGAGTTGCGCCAGAAGCTGAATATCTTTGAAGATGGCGCGCTGAAGATGGATGAAGCCAAGGAGCAATAGGCCTTTGGCGGTATCAGGGCTGACGGCTGTTTGGCGTAACGGGTGCAGCGCCTGCTGGATCGAGCGCCGCCCGCGCGGCGCATCGCGAGCTTTGCTCGCTCCTACGTT
>NZ_JACVVG010000055.1:0-26281 GCF_016647875.1 Pseudomonas sp. S36
GGCCCTTTCGCGGGTGAACCCGCTCCCACAATGATGGCGCCAGCTCTCGGGTCTTGTGCAAGCCAGCGTCTGCCCCACTACAGCCTCTGCCCCAGGGCTGAATGCCCCTGTGGGAGCGGGTTCACCCGCGAAAGGGCCAGCGCAGTACTCAGGCTGCCTCAGGCTCGCAGCCTTTGAGCACCATGCGGATGATGGTTTCGGCAGCAGCATCGTAGTCGCTGTCGGCCAGCTTGGCCTTGCCGGTCACAGCCGAAATCTGCCAATCGAAGTCGGCATAGGTCTGGGTCGCTGCCCAGATGCTGAACATCAGGTGATGCGCATCCACATGGGCGATCTGACCATGGTCGATCCAGTGCTGGATGCACTCGATATTGTGCCGTGCCTGCGCATTCAGCTGTTCCACCTGGCTGGGTGACAGGTGCGGTGCGCCGTGCATGATCTCGCTGGCAAACACCTTGGACGCATGGGGCAGGTCACGGGAAATGCGAATTTTCGAGCGAATGTACGCGCTGAGCACTTCCCTGGGGTCGCCATCGGCGTTGAACGGCGTGGAGGCCTGCATGATCGGCGCGATGATGCTCTCGAGCACTTCCCGGTACAGGTTGTCCTTGGACTTGAAGTAGTAGTACACGTTGGGCTTGGGCAGCCCGGCCTTGGCCGCGATGTCGCTGGTCTTGGTGGCCGCGAAGCCCTTGTCGGCGAATTCCTCGCTGGCCGCGCGCAGGATCAGTTCCTTGTTGCGCTCGCGAATGGTGCTCATGGTCAGGGATCTTCCTCGTGTCTGGCCACCTCTAAGAGGGATCGGGCATGGTAGCACCGTGCCTGACGGGCGCTCAAGGCAGCGGCCTTGGGCTAGACTCCGGCTCATTCACACACTTGGAAACAGCATAATTATGGCAGCAAGCAGTCTACTGGTACTGATCGACGACATCGCCACGCTGCTCGACGACGTATCGCTGATGACCAAGGTCGCGGCAAAGAAAACCGCTGGCGTGCTGGGGGATGACCTGGCACTCAATGCGCAACAGGTGACAGGCGTGAGCGCCGACCGCGAATTGCCCGTGGTGTGGGCAGTGGCCAAGGGCTCGCTGATGAACAAGGCGATCCTGGTGCCGGCGGCGCTGTTGATCAGCGCGTTCATCCCCTGGGCGGTCACACCGTTGCTGATGGTGGGGGGGGCCTACCTGTGCTTCGAGGGCTTCGAGAAGCTGGCGCATGCGTTCTTCCACGACAAGGACGAAGAACAGGCCAGGCGTGCCAAGCGCAGCGAGGCGCTGGCGGACCAGAACACCGACCTGGTGGCGTTCGAGAAGGCCAAGATCAAGGGTGCCGTGCGCACCGACTTCATTCTCTCTGCCGAGATCATCGCCATCACCTTGGGCATCGTTGCCGATGCGCCACTGACCCAGCAGATCATCGTGCTGTCGGGCATCGCCGTGGTCATGACCATCGGTGTGTACGGGGTGGTGGGCGGGATCGTGAAGCTGGACGACCTGGGCCTGTGGATGAGCCGCAAGGCTTCGCGCCTGGTACAGGCCATCGGCAACGGCATCCTGCGGGCCGCGCCCTACATGATGAAAGCCCTGTCGGTGGTCGGCACGGCGGCCATGTTCCTGGTCGGTGGCGGCATTCTGGTACACGGCATCGCGCCTTTGCACCATGCTGTCGAGGCGTTCAGCGAGGGCCGGGGCGGGGCGTTGACGGGCGCGCTGCTCAACGGCGTGGCCGGTGTGGTCGCCGGTGCCGTGGTGCTGGCGGTGGTGAGTGGGGCGAGCAAGCTGTGGCAGGCATTGCGCCCCGCCCAGTAAGGTGGCTGGCCGGTGCTGCTGCGCCGGCCGCGCACTCAGGTTAGAACAGCACCTTGACCAGGAAACTCATGGTGTTCTGGTCGGTGGTGAAGCCGTCGCTGTCCTTGATCCCGTACTTGTTCTTCCAGTAGTCGTATTCCACACCCACGTACAGCTGTTTTTCGCCCAGGTTCAGGGCCTTGCCCAGGTCATACTTGATCTGCGGGTTGAAGTGCAGGTTGGCCTGGTAGGTGCCGCGGCGGTTTTCGTCGTTGTCCACCACCCAGTCCATGTAGCCATCGATCAGCACATCCGACGAGCCCACTGGGATGGTGTACGACCACACAGGCGTGATCTGCCAGACGTTGTCACCCGGGCGGCTGCCGTCGGTGGTGCGCTGGTAGAAGTTCAGCTGGAAGTAGTCGAAGCCCGGGATCGCCAGGTCGAACCCTGGGCCGATCAGGTATGCCTCGGTATCACCTTCGCCAAACTCGTAGGTCATGGCCAACAGCACGTCCTTGATGGGGCCGAGCTCAAATTTCTGGTCGAAGATCTTGCCGAACGACAGGCGCGGGGTGATCTCGCCGTAGTAGGTGTTCGGGCCATTGCCGCTGTCTTTCTGCCCTTGGTAGAAGATCTTGTCGACGAAGATGAAGTTGTCGCCGTACTTCCAGCCATCGGCATGCTCGAAGGTGACGGTTTGCTGGGTCGGCGGGTTGACCTTGAAGTTCTTGCCCCACAGGTAGGTGAGGCTGTTGCTCTGCCACTGCAGCAGGTCGCCACCGAAGGTGGTGCCGCACGCCAGCAGGCCGCCGGCCAGGATCAGGCTGTTGATGATACGCATCGCGTGTGTCGCTCCCTTGATTGGTCAGTTGTCAGCGCTCGTTGATGGCGCTTTTTCTGTCTTTTTAGTCAGCTTTTTTCGTTTGGCCATAGCTGTTTGGCAAGGGTCGCGCCAACTTTTCCAGGTTGGCCGAACCGTCCTGCTCGACGTCGTTCTGAACGGATGAAAAGGGTCTTTCTGGCTGGCAACACGTCGGCCAACCGCCCGAATTCATTGACTGAGCGGTCAGTTAACGCAGGCAGAATCCGTTCTGCCCCGATCGAGGGGGCGCGCAGGTTACTGGCTTGCGCGCCTGGCCTCAAGTGCTCCTTCCTGGCGCACGTGGGTACAAACTTGTGCGTTTGGTCAGCTTCCTAGAAGTGCACCTTGACCAAGGCGCTGGCCACGCTCTGGTTGGTGCTCAGGCTGCCGCGGCTGTCGATGCCGTATTTGTCTTTCCAGTAGCTGTATTCAAAGCCCACGTACAACTGCCGGGCGCCGAAATTCAGGGCCTTGCCCAGGTCGTATTTCACCTGTGGGTTGAAGTGCAGGTTGGCGTGGTAGGTGCCACGGCGGTTCTGGTCGTTGTCCGTGACCCAGTCCATGTAGCCGTCTATCAGAATGTCGGATTTGCCGACAGGCACGGTGTACGACCAGGCCGGGGTGATTTGCCAGACGTTATCGCCCGGGCGGCTGCCCTCGGTGTTGCGCACGTAGAAATTGAGCACGAAATAGTTGAAACCCGGCACGTCCAGGTCAAACCCCGGGCCGATCAGGTACGCCTCGTTGTCACCTTCGCCGCGCTCGTAGGTCATGGCCAGCAGCACGTCCTTGATCGGCCCGAAGGCCAGCTTGCGGTCGAGGATCTTGCCCAATGACAGGCGCGGGCTGAACTCGCCGTAGTAAGTGGTCACGCCTTTGCCCGGGTCGGCTTTGCCGTTGTAGAAGATCTTGTCGACGAACAGAAAAGTGTCGCCGTACTTCCATTTGTTGGCGTGCTCGAACGTGAGGGTTTGCTGGATATCAGGGTTTACCTTGAAATCCTTGCCATACAGGTAGGTCAGGCTTTCGCCATGCCATTGCAGCCATTCGCCAGCATAGGCGGGCGCGTTGGCCAGCAGGCTGCTGCCCAGCAACAGGGACGAGGTGATGTGTTTCATGGGTGGCTCCCGGCCTTATTGTTCTTGTTGGTTGGTGCGGCGGGCAGGGGCGGCATGGCGCCGCCCCGGTCTTCAGTGGGGGTGGCAGGGCGCATTGTGCGCCGCGCGGTCAGCCCCGCCCAGAATGTTGAACAGCACATTCAGCACCAGTGCACTGACGGTGGCCATGGCAATGCCGCTATGGGTGATCGGCTCCATCCACTGGGGCATCTGGGCGAAGAATTCCGGGCGCACCACCGGGATGAGCCCGAAACCCACGCTGACCGCCACCAGCAACTGGTTGCGCCGGTCACCAATGTCGGCTTCCTGAAGAATCTTGATCCCTGTGGCGGTGACCATGCCGAACATGGCGATGGAGGCGCCGCCCAGCACGGCCGGTGGTATCGAGGCAATCAGGAACGCCGCCTTGGGCAGCAGGCTGAGCAGCACCAACAGGGCACCGGCAACCACGGTGACGTAGCGGCAGCGTACGCCAGTCATCTGCACCAGGCCGATGTTCTGGGCGAACGAGGAGTGGGTAAAGGTGTTGAAAAAACCGGCGATGAACGATGCGCCGGCATCGCACAGCAGGCCGCGCCGTAGCATCCCCGGGGTGACTTCCCGGTCGGTGACCTTGCCCAACGCCAGGAACATGCCCGTGGACTCGACGAAGATGATCACCACCACCAGGCACATGGACAGGATGGGCGCCAGGCTGAAGGTGGGCATGCCAAAGTGCAGGGGCGTTACTACCTGCAACCAGGGTGCAGCCCCCAGCCCTGACAGGTCGACCATGCCGATGGCGCCGGCCAGCAGGTAGCCGAGGCCCATGCCCACCAGCACCGAGACATTCACCCAGAACCCGCGCATGAAGCGGTTGATCAGCAGGATGACCGCAAGCACCAGGCCGGCCACCAGCAGGTAGACCGGCGAGCCGAAGGTGGTGGCCTGCTGGCCCCCGCCTGCCCAATTCACGGCCACAGGGAACAGCGACAGGCCAATGGACGTGATCACGGTGCCGGTGACCAGGGGTGGGAAGAACCGCACCACCTTGGACATGAACGGTGCGACCAGCATGCCGAAGAACCCGGCGGCGATGGTGGCGCCAAAAATGCCTTGCAGGCCAACACCGGGCATGCCGGCCATGGCCACCATGCTACCGACGGCGGCAAAGCTGGCGCCCATCATCACCGGCATGCGAATGCCCACAGGGCCGATACCGAAGGACTGGACGATGGTTGCAACACCGGCCACCAGGAGGTCGGCGTTGATCAGGAAGGCAACCTCTTCGCGGGACAGCCCTGCGGCCTGGCCAATGATCAGCGGCACCGCGATGGCACCCCCATACATCAGCAGTACATGTTGCAGGCCCACCAGGATAAGTTGGAACAGCGGCAACGGCTGTCGGGGTGGCGCTACTGGAATGTAGGCCTTGCGTGACTCGGACATGCAGCACCTCGAGTTTTGTTTTTATTCTCGGATCCAAGCAGCAGGTATCAGGCGGTACGTTCCAGCACGAAATGCTGGGTTACCGCCATGAAACCTGGCGCTCGATGCTTGCTTGTTGCGTAACACAGGCGCGTTGAGGCCTTTGGCTAGCGGCCTCTATGCGCCAGTCAGGTGCTCGGCAAGCCCACCCCAGCAAGGGAATGTCGGGGGCGGGTTGGCCGGCGGGGTGTGGTCAGTTGACCGGGGCGCCTTTGGCGATCCAGTCACCCACCAGCTTGCGCTCTTCGGTGGTCATCTGGGTGATGTTGCCCAGCGGCATGATCTGGCTGGCCACGGCCTGCGCCTGGATGCGCGCAGCCTGGGCCTGGATCTGCTGCGGGGTGTCGAACATCACGCCGGCCGGGGCGGCGCTGAACAGTGGGCTGGTCGGTTTGGACGAATGGCACACGGTGCAGCGTTCCTGGATGACGTTGTGAATCTTGTCGAAACTGTCGCCACCTGCCTGGGCAGCCGCTTGCGCGGGGGCGGCGGCTTCAGCCGGTTTGGCCGCCTGCTCGGCGCGCAGCTCGGCGGCAGTCTTGCCGCCCACTGCCGTGGCCGGCAGTGGCTGGTACTCCACCTTCGCGGCAGCTTGCTCAGGGCTCACGGCCATTGGCCGGGGGCCGGTGACGTAGGCCAGGCAGATCATCGCCAGGGCGCCGGCGGGCAGGGTCCAGGCGTACTTGTTACTGTCGTGGCGTGTGTTGAAGTAATGGCGGATGAGCACCGCGGCCACGGCGATCCCGGCCAGGATCAGCCAGTTGTACTGGCTGCCATAGGTGCTGGGGAAGTGGTTGCTGATCATGATGAACAGCACCGGCAAGGTGAAGTAGTTGTTATGGCGCGAACGCAGCAGCCCCTTGGCCGGCAGTAACGGGTCGGGCGTGGTGTTGTTCTTGATCGCCGCCACCAGCTGGCGCTGGGCCGGCATGATGATGCGGAACACGTTGCCGACCATGATGGTGCCGATGATGGCGCCTGTGTGCAGGTAGGCGCCACGGCCGCTGAACACCAGGCTGAAGCCCCAGCAGGCCGCGATGATCAGCACGAACAGCACCGCACCCAGCAGCATGGGCTTTTTGCCCAGCGGCGAGTCGCAGAGGAAGTCGTAGACGAACCAGCCGGCCACCAGCGAACCGATACCGATGGCCACGCCCTCGGCGCCGCTCAGGGTACTGCCCGGGGCCAGCAGGTACAGCGTTGGGTTCCAGTAGAACACCACGCACAGCAGGGCAATGCCGGACATCCAGGTGAAGTAGGCTTCCCATTTGAACCAGTGCAGGTTCTCGGGCATTTTCGGTGGTGCCAGCTTGTATTTTTCGAGGTGGTAGATACCACCCCCGTGTATGGCCCACAAATCACCCGACAACCCATCGCGCGGGTTGCTGCGGTTGAGGTTGTTTTCCAGCCAGACGAAGTAGAACGATGCACCGATCCAGGCCACGCCGGTGATCATGTGAACCCAGCGAATGCTCAGGTTCAGCCACTCGTGAAGGTGTGCTTCCACAGTATGTACCTCTTGCCGACCACAGCCCCGGGACGATGACGGGGCATGACCGACCTTTTCTTATTGGTGGGGATTGAGGATCAGCATCTGCTCCTCGCTGAAGTAATGCTCATCGCAGTTGTTACCTGCACCACTGCGATCAACCACCAGGAAGTCATCCCGCTTTTCGATCGTCAGCACCGGGTGGTGCCAGACGCCGCGATGGTAATTGACGCCCTGCCTGCCATTACTGCGGAAGGCACGGACCAGACCTGATACAGGTGCATCGCCAACGGGCGCGACCACGATCAGAAAGGGGTTGCCGAGCAGCGGGATGAAAGCCTGGCTGCCCAGCGGATGGCGTTCCAGCATGCGCACGGTCAGCGGCATGTCCAGCGCTTCGGCGCGGAAGATGCTGATGATGGCGTTGTCTTCAGGCTCGGCGGTTTCGACCGTGGCGAGCTTGTGAAAGCGCATGGTCGAGCCGTTGTTGATCATGAAGTGGTCGCTGCCATCGGTTTCGATCACGTCACCGAAGGGGGCGAAGGCTTCTTTGGTCAGGGGCTCGATCATCAGGGTGCGCATGCGGTTATCTCTTCTATTGTGCGTTGTTCTAAAGAATCGTCGGGGGTTACAGCTGTTGCAGGCGGAACAGGGCAATCTGGTTGATTTGCGTCAGCGCTTCGCGGAACTCGGCTTCGGCGTCGTTGTGAATGCGCTGCTCGAATGCGGCCAGTATCTGGTGCCGGTTGCTGCCACGCACCGCCATGATGAACGGGAACTGGAACTTGGCTTTGTAGGCATCGTTCAGCTCGGTGAAGCGGGCGAACTCTGCCGCAGTGCACTGGTGGATGCCCGCACCGGCCTGTTCGTTGGTGCTCGATGCCGTCAGCTCGCCTTGCACGGCTGCCTTGCCGGCCAGATCCGGGTGGGCGTTGATCAAGGCCAGTTGGTCAGCGTGCGGTGCATCGAGCAGGATAGTGCTCATGCGCTGGTGCAGCGCCTCGACCTGGTCCAGCTCATGGGGCTGGCCCAGGTCGTAGGCTTTTTCAGCGACCCACGGCGAATGTTCGTAGATGTCGGCAAACGCCTCGACGAATGCTTCGCGGCCCAGGGTGGAGGGTTGCAGGGTGTTGAAAGCGGTCATCAGGCGTTCCCTTTGCGGTACGGGTGGGTGGCGTGCCAGTGGCGTGCGATGTCTACGCGCCGTGCAAACCAGACCTGCTCATGGCGCTTGGCGTAGTCGACGAAGCGCTTGAGCGCCGCCAGCCTTGCCGGGCGACCTACCAGGCGGCAGTGCAGGCCGATGGAGAGCATCTTGGGCGCTTCGGCGCCCTCGGCGTACAGCACGTCGAAGGCATCTTTCAGGTACTGGTAGAACTGTTCGCCGCAGTTGAACCCCTGCACCTGGGTGAAGCGCATGTCGTTGGTGTCCAGGGTGTACGGGATCACCAGGTGCGGTTTGCCGGTCGGGTTGCGGGGCTCCCAGTAGGGCAGGTCATCGTCGTAGGTGTCGCTGTCGTACAAAAAGCCGCCTTCTTCCATTACCAGGCGGCGGGTATTGGGGCCGGTACGGCCGGTGTACCAGCCCAGGGGGCGCTCGCCGGTGATTTCGGTGAGGATGCGGATGGCTTCGAGCATGTGCTCGCGTTCCTGGGCCTCGTCCATGTACTGGTAGTCGATCCAGCGGTAACCGTGGCTGCAGATCTCGTGGCCGGCTTCGGCCATGGCGCGGATCACGTCAGGGTGGCGCTGGGCTGCCATGGCCACGGCGAAGATGGTCAGCGGCACGCCGCTGTCCTTGAACAACTTGAGCAGGCGCCATACCCCGGCGCGGCTGCCATACTCGTAAAGCGACTCCATGCTCTGGTTGCGCACACCCTGCAGCGGCTGGGCAGCGACCATTTCCGACAGGAAGGCTTCGGATTCCTTGTCACCGTGCAGGATGTTGCGCTCGCCGCCTTCTTCGTAGTTCAGCACGAAAGACAGTGCAATGCGGGCATTGCCTGGCCAGTGCGGGTGAGGAGGGGTGTTACCGTAACCGATCAGGTCGCGAGGATAGTCAGCGCTCACTGCAGTCTTCCTTCTTGTGCGTTTGTGCGGGGGTGGGCGGGCCGCGTCGCTGTGTCGCACCACCGGATGGGCTGATTGTATACAACTTATGAAATCTTTTGTAAGCCTGTTTTTCCGTATTTCTGCCCATTTGTCGCGTCCTGAACACTTGCAAGAAACCTGCCCGAATGGTCAGTTAATAATGCACGCCCCTGCGAGCCCGCTGCAACCAAGCCGCTTCCTGAGCTGAGACTATCGGTTTCTGGATGAGGCAGAAAATTGTGTACAATTCTGGCTTCAACTGTCTTAATGACACCCGTCAGGCACACTGCGTGCGCTGTTGCGGTGCAGCGGTTGTGTACATTTTGCCCATTGATGAACAAGAGGCCACAAGCAGATGGGACGTTTGACCACGCACGTACTCGATGCCGCCCATGGCTGCCCGGGCAGCTCCATCAAGGTGGAGCTCTACCGCGTTGAAGGCCAGCAGCTGGAGCTGGTAAATACAGCGCTGACCAACAGTGATGGCCGCGTCGATGCGCCGCTGCTGCAAGGCGACAACTACCGCACGGGTGTGTACCAGCTGCAGTTCAGCGCCGGTGACTATTACCGCGCCCGCGGCACGCCATTGCCGGCCCAGGCGTTTCTGGATGTGGTGGTGCTGCGTTTTGGCATTGATGAACAGCAGGAGCACTACCATGTGCCGTTGCTGATCTCGCCGTACAGTTATTCGACTTATCGAGGTAGCTAGTGGGTCGCTAGACGCATCTTCGTAGGTCCTTGCCCGCCCTCACACTGGCGGGCTTTTTTTCGTCTGGCCCTGACGATTGCCTTTGCGAATGTCGCGTAGCGCTGACGCGTTAACCAAGGCGCTCAGGCGCCTTGGTTATACCTAATAGTTTTATAAGAATATGAACTTGGCGATGAAGATCACGCACAGCACCCACAGGCTGGCGGAAACCTCTTTGTATTTGCCGGTGCCGGCCTTCAACGCCACATAACTGATGAAGCCCAGCGCAATACCGTCGGCAACCGAAAAGGTCAGCGGCATCATGATCACCGTGACGATTGCCGGGATGCTGTCGGTGGCTTCGTCCCAATTGATGTGCGCCATGCTGCCCATCATCAGCATTGCCACGTAGATCAGGGCGCCGGCCGTGGCGTAGGCCGGGATCATGCCAGCCAGGGGGGCGAAGAACATGGCGGCGATGAACATCACGCCCACTACCACGGCGGTCAGGCCCGTGCGGCCCCCGGCCGCCACCCCGGCGGCGCTTTCAACGTAGCTGGTCACCGGTGGCACGCCGACCACGGCACCGAACACGCTCGAGGCGCTGTCGGCCTTCAGCGCCCTGGACAGGTTTTCGATACGCCCGTCCGGCGCCACCAGGTTGGCCCGCTGGGCCACACCCATCAGCGTGCCCGCCGTGTCGAACATGTGCACGAACAGAAATGCCAGCACTACGCTGATCATGCTGGCGTTGAACACACCGGCCACGTCCATGGCCATCCAGGTAGGGGCCAGGCTTGGCGGCATCGAGACCACGCCGCCAAACTTCACCAGACCCAGGCCCCAGCCCGCCAAGGTAACGCCGATGATGCTGATCAGAATGGCGCCGAACACCCGCTTGTAGCTGAGGATGGCGATTAGCAGGAAGCACACGGCCGCCAGCAGCGGCGCCGGTTCGTGCAAGGAGCCCAGCTTGATCAGTGTGGATGGGCTGGCAACGATGATGCCGGCGGTTTTCAGGCCGATCAGCCCAAGAAACAGCCCCACGCCCGCACCCATGGCGTGGCGCAGGCTCACAGGAATGCTGTTGAGCAGCCATTCGCGCACCCTGGACAGGGTCAGGAACATGAACAGCACGCCTGACACAAATACCGCGCCCAGCGCCGTTTCCCAGTTGTAGCCCATGGTGCCGACCACGGTGTAGGTGAAGAAGGCATTCAGGCCCATGCCAGGCGCCAGGCCAACCGGCCAGTTGGCGTACAGGCCCATCAGCAGGCAGCCCAACGCGGCGGCGATGCAGGTGGCGACAAACGCCGCCCCGTGGTCGATGCCGGCGTCGGCCATGATGTTGGGGTTGACGAAAATGATATAGGCCATGGTGATGAACGTGGTCACCCCGGCGATAAGCTCGGTTCTGACGGTACTGCCGTGCTGCCTGAGTTTGAAGATGCGTTCCAGCCAGCCCGTTTCGCGGGGCGGTGCAGCATCCAGCAGGGGGGCTTCGGATTTGCGGCTTTCCACAGCGAGTACTCCTCAAGTCTTTCTTGTTGTTATGGAGCCCGTTGTCCTGAGCAATGCACTTGGCGGCTCCGAGAGGGGTGGCAGTAACCCGATTTTGTTGACCTATAGGTCAGGAAACTGACAGGGCGATTATGCGTTTGTGTACAAAGAATGCAAATACTGTTTTTTATTTTGTATGCGCATTGCGCCGTACATTCGCTATATGCGCAAAAGGCCACCTGCAGAAACGGCTCAGCCTGTGTACAATGACGCCATACCTTCCTTCATGCTCGAGCGCCCATGAACGACCAGCTGCAACCTCTGAAGAAACCTGCGCGTGCCGGCAAGGCCGGCCGCAGTGGCACCCAGGACGACATCGTCTACGCGCATATTTTCGAGGCCATCCTGGAGCAGCGCCTGGCGCCGGGCACCAAGTTGAGCGAGGAAGCCCTGGGCGAGATCTTCGGCGTCAGCCGTACCATCATCCGCCGCGCCCTGTCGCGTCTGGCCCACGAAAGCGTGGTGCTGCTACGGCCCAACCGCGGCGCAGTGGTGGCCAGCCCCACGGTGGAAGAGGCGCGCCAGGTGTTTTTCTCGCGGCGTATGGTGGAACGGGCCATCACTGAACTGGCGGTGCAGCACGCCACCGCCGAACAACTGGCCGAGCTGCGCCACATGGTGCGAGAAGAGCGCGACAGCTTTTCTCGGGGTGATCGCGGCGCAGGTATTCGCCTCTCCGGCGAATTCCACCTCAAGCTGGCCGAGGCTGCAGGCAATGCGCCGTTGGTGAGTTTCCAGCGCAGCCTGGTATCGCAAACCTCGCTGATCATCGCCCAGTACGAAAGCGGCAACCGTTCGCACTGTTCGTACGACGAGCACATGCAACTGATCGATGCCATAGAAGCGCGCGATGCGGCCCAGGCGGTGAGCCTGATGATGCACCACATGGACCACATCGACAGCAAGCTGAACCTGGACGAAGAAAGCGCCTCGGACGACCTGCATGCGGTGTTCTCCCATTTGCTGAAGAAACCCAAGGTGGCAGCCAAAGGCTGACACCTTGCGGGTGCATCAGGCATCGCGTTGATGCACGCAGCGCCCTGCTGCGTAGGTTTCGCGAATGGTGCGGTCATCGCCCAGGGTGGTGAGCACGAACAATGTTTCCTCGATGCTCTTGGACTGCTGGATCCGGTAGTCCAGCAGTGGTGTGGCCTTGTAGTCCAGCACCACGAAGTCTGCGTCGTTACCCGGGCGCAGGCTGCCGATCCGGTCGTCCAGGCGCAGCGCACGGGCACCGCCCAGGGTAGCCAGGTACAGCGATTTGTACGGGTGCAGGCGCGCGCCCTGCAGTTGCATCACCTTGTAGGCCTCATTCAGGGTGTTGAGCAGGGAGAAACTGGTGCCGGCACCCACGTCGGTACCCAGCCCCACATTGACCTTGAAGCGCTCGGCCTGGGGCAGGTTGAACAGGCCGCTGCCCAGGAACAGGTTGGAGGTGGGGCAGAACGCCACTGCCGAACCGGTGTCTGCCAGGCGCTGGCATTCTTCGTCGCACAGGTGCACGCCATGGGCAAACACCGAGCGCTCGCCCAGCAGCTCGAAGTGGTCGTACACATCCAGGTAGCCTTTCTGTTCCGGGAACAGCGATTTTACCCAGTCGATTTCCTTCAGGTTTTCCGACAGGTGCGTGTGCAGGTACACCCCAGGGTGCTCCTTGAGCAACTGCCCGGCCATGGCCAGTTGCTCGGGCGTGCTGGTCGGCGCGAAGCGGGGGGTAACGGCGTAGTGCAGGCGGCCCTTGCCGTGCCAGCGCTCGATCAGGGCCTTGCTCTGGGCATAACCCGACTCGGCGGTGTCGGTGAGGTAGTCCGGTGCGTTGCGGTCCATCATCACTTTGCCGGCAATCAGGCGCAGGTCCAGGCGTTCTGCTTCTTCGAACAGGGCGTTGACCGATTCAGGGTGCACGCTGCCGAACACCAGCGCGGTGGTGGTGCCGTTACGCAGCAGCTCCTTCAGGAAGATTTTCGCGACGTTATCGGCGTGGCCCTTGTCGGCGAACTGCTTTTCACAGGGGAAGGTGTAGGTGTTCAGCCAGTCCAGCAGCTGCTCGCCGTAGGAGCCGATCATGCCGGTCTGCGGGAAGTGGATATGGGTGTCGATGAAGCCCGGGGTGATCAACGCGTCCGGGTAGTGCTCCACCGGCATGTCGGCCGGCAGGGTCGGCAGCAGGTCGGCAGCGTGGCCCACGGCGCTGATGCGCCCCTGGTCGACCACCAGCAGGCCATCTTCGAAGTACGCGTGGGAGGCCTCCAGGCCGACCTCGGCGGGGTCGGCGATGCTGTGCAGGATGGCGGCACGGTAGGCTTTGCGGGTAACGGTCATATCACACTCGTCAAATAGCTTGGCTGCGCCGGGAGGGCGGCAGCAACTGGGCAATGGGGCCGGCATTGGCGGCAGCGTCGTGCTGGCCGAAGCGGGCGTTGTAGGTGGCGATGATTTCGCCGGCGATGGACACGGCAATCTCGATCGGCAGCTTGCCTTTGACCTCGGCCAGGCCCATGGGGCAGCGCATGCGTGCGATCACCGCAGGGTCATGGCCGCGCTCGCGCAGGCGATGCTCGAACTTCACACGCTTGGTTTTCGAGCCGATCAGGCCGAACCAGGTGAAGTCGTTACGCTTGAGGATGGCGGCGGTCAGTTCGAGGTCAAGCGGGTGGTTGTGAGTCATGACGATGCAGTAGCTGCCCGGCGGCAGGTGCTGCACTTCGTCTACCGGCTCTTCACTGACAACCTGGGTAACCCCGTCAGGAATGAAAGCCGGAAACTCCTGCGCACGCGAATCGATCCAGCGCACCCGGCAGGGCAGGGCAGCCAGCAAGGGTACCAGAGCGCGGCCCACATGGCCCGCGCCGAACACGGCGATGTGCGCCTGCACCGTGGCCATGGGCTCGAACAGCAACACGGTGACGCCACCGCAGCACTGGCCCAGGCTGGCGCCCAGGCTGAAGCGCTCCAGGTGTGGCGAGGTGCGCTGCTCGTCGAGCATCTGCCGGGCGATGTCCAGGGCCTTGTATTCCAGGTGGCCGCCACCGATGGTGTCGAACAGCCCGGTGGCACTGACCACCATCTTCGAGCCGGCATTGCGCGGGGTGGAGCCGCGCTCCTCGATGATGGTCACCAGCACGCAGGCCTCGCCACGGGCCTGGTGGTCGGCAAGGGCATTGATCCATTGATGCATGATGCAGCCCTCAGTGGTTCACAGTGTCCAGTTCGAGCACCGCCGGTTGCACGGCAGCCCCCGCCTTGCGCATCTGTTCACAGCCCCACAACACCCGCTCCGGCGTCGCCGGTGCATCCACCTGTGGCTGTACCCGGTAATCGGCAATGCTGGCCACGGCATCCTTGATCGCACACCAGGCAGCGATGCCGAGCATGAAGGGGGGCTCACCCACGGCCTTGGAATGGAACACCGTGTCCTCCGGGTTCTTGCGGTTTTCCACCAGCTTCACCCGCAGGTCCAGCGGCATGTCGGCCACGGCCGGGATCTTGTAGCTGGCCGGGCCATTGGTCATCAGCTTGCCCTTGCTGTTCCACACCAGTTCCTCGGTGGTCAGCCAGCCCATGCCCTGGATGAAGCCGCCTTCCACCTGGCCGATGTCGATGGCCGGGTTCAGCGAGTCACCTACGTCGTGGAGAATGTCAGCGCGCAACATGCGGTACTCGCCGGTCAGGGTGTCGATCACCACTTCCACGCAGGCGGCACCAAATGCGTAGTAATAGAAGGGCCGGCCACGTGCCTGGCTGCGGTCATAGAAGATCTTCGGCGTGCGGTAAAAGCCCGTGGTGGACAGCGACACCTGGCCGAAATACGCCTGTTGCACCAGCTGTTCGAAGCTCACGAGCTGTTCACGCACGCGTACGTGGCCATTGCGAAACTCCACGTCTTCCTCGGTGACCTGGTAATGGCGGGCGGCGAATTCGGTCAGCCGTTTTTTCAGAATTTCTGCTGCGTTCTGCGCCGCCTTGCCGTTCAGGTCGGCCCCGCTGGAGGCTGCCGTTGGCGAGGTGTTGGGCACCTTGTCCGTATTGGTGGCGGTGATCTGTATGCGGCTGATATCCACCTGGAACACCTGCGCGACCACTTGCGCCACCTTGGTGTTCAGCCCCTGGCCCATTTCGGTGCCGCCGTGGTTCAGGTGGATGCTGCCGTCGGTATAGATGTGGATCAGCGCCCCGGCCTGGTTGAGGAACGTGGCGGTGAACGAGATGCCGAATTTGACCGGGGTCAGCGCCAGGCCCTTTTTCAGTACCGGGCTGGCAGCGTTGAAGCGGCGGATGGCCTCGCGGCGCTCGGCGTAATCGCAGCTGGCTTCCAGCTCGGCCGTCATCTCCTCGAGCATGTTGTGCTCGACCGTCTGGTAGTAATGGGTGACGTTGCGCTCGGTCTTGCCGTAGTAGTTGGCCTTGCGCACGCTCAGCGGGTCGAGCCCCAGGTACCGGGCGATGTGGTCCATGACCTGTTCGATGGCCACCATCCCCTGCGGCCCGCCGAAACCACGGTAGGCCGTGTTGGAGGCGGTATTGGTCTTGCAGCGGTGCCCGTGCACGGTGGCATCGCCCAGGTAGTAGGCGTTGTCGGAGTGGAACATGGCGCGGTCCACGATCGAGCCGGACAGGTCGGGCGAGTAGCCGCAGTTGCCGGCCAGGTCGAGGTTGATGCCGTGCAGCCGGCCAGTGGCGTCGAAGCCTACGTCGTATTCCACGTAGAACGGGTGGCGCTTGCCGGTCATGGTCATGTCTTCGATCCGTGGCAGGCGCATCTTGGTGGGCTGGCCGGTCAGGCGGGCGATGACGGCGCACAGGCAGGCGGGGCTGGCGGCCTGGGTTTCCTTGCCGCCGAAGCCGCCGCCCATGCGGCGCATGTCCAGCACCACTTTGTGCATGGGCACGTCCAGCACTTCGGCCACCAGCTTCTGCACCTCGGTAGGGTTCTGGGTGGAGCAATAGACGATCATGCCGCCGTCTTCGCTGGGCATTACCGATGAGATCTGCGTTTCGAGGTAGAAGTGCTCCTGGCCGCCGATGTGCAGGGTGCCTTGCAGGCGGTGCGGGGCACTGGCCAGTGCCGCTGCGCTGTCGCCGCGCTGGTGGGTGTGGCTGTCGAGCACAAAATGCTTGTTGCGCAGTGCCTGTACCACGTCCAGCACCGGCTCCAGGTCTTCGTACTCGACGATGGCGGCCAGGGCCGCGCGGCGGGCAGTGTCCAGGTCGCGCGCGGCCACCGCCAATACCGGCTGGCCGAAGAACTCGACCTTGTCGATGGCCAGCAGCGGGTCACCTGCCACCACCGGGCCGATGTCCTTGAGGCCTGGGATGTCTTCGTGGGTGATGGCGATGCGTACCCCTTCGAAGGCGTAGCACGGCGTGGTGTCTATCCGCACGATGCGGGCGTGGGCCCGGTCGGCAGTACGGGCGTAGACATGCAACTGGTTGGGAAACTCCAGGCGGTCGTCGATGTACACCGCCTCGCCGGCCACGTGCTTGTCGGCGCTGTCGTGCTTGACGCTGCGCCCCACGCCGGTGGTGAGGTCCTGGCTGAACAGCTCGGCCATCTCGGCCTGGCTCTTGGCGATCTGATGGTTAGACATAAGCGGTCACCCGGGTTTCGATGTGCGGCGATTGCTGTTCGATGAAGTATTTGCGCAACAGGTTTTGAGCGGCGAGCAAGCGGTATTGCTGGCTGGCGCGGAAGTCGCTGAGTGGCGTGAAGTCCTCGGCCAGGGCCTGGCAGGCGCGCTCCACAGTGGCCTGGTTCCAGGCAGCGCCGCATAGCGCGGCCTCGCAGGCACGGGCGCGCTTGGGGATGGCCGCCATGCCGCCAAACGCAGCCCGGGCCTCACGCACCACGCCGTTTTCGATACGCAGGTTGAAGGCCGCGCACACCGCAGAGATATCGTCGTCCAGGCGCTTGGAAACCTTGTAGGCGCGGAATGCCCATTCACGGTTGGCCCGCGGCACCAGGATCTTCTCGATGAACTCGCTTTCCTGCCGTGCGGTGACGCGGTAGTCGATGAAGTACTGTTCCAGTGGCAAGGTCCGCTGGCGTTCGCCCTGGCGCAACACAACCTGCGCATCCAGGGCGATCAGCAAGGGTGGGGAATCGCCGATGGGCGAGGCATTGCCGATGTTGCCGCCCAGCGTGCCCTGGTTGCGGATCTGCAACGAGGCGAACCGATGCAGCAGGGCACCGAAGTCCGGGTAATCGTCATGCAGGGCGCCATAGCAGTCGGTCAGGCTCGCGGCTGCGCCGATCTCCAGGTGGGTGGCGGTTTTCTCGATGCGCTTGAGTTCGGCCACGTGGCCCACGTAGATCATCACCGGCAGCGTCTTGTGAAACTGCGTGACTTCCAGCGCCAGGTCGGTGCCGCCAGCCAGCAGGCGTGCCTCCGGGTGCGAGCTGTACAGGTCGGCCAGGTCGGCCACGGTGAGTGGCACCAGGCAGCGCTTGTCGCCGCTGTTCAGCTCCTCGGTCTGGGTAGGGGTAATCGCCTTGAGGCGGGCGATGGTGTGGGCCTGCTGCTCATCGAACTGGTCGCGGCACGGTTGGCTGCAGCTCGCTTGGGCGGCATCGAGGATGGGCCGATAGCCGGTGCAGCGGCACAGGTTACCGGCCAGGGCTTCCTGGGCACGCTGCAGGTCGGGGCCGTCGCTGTTTTTTTGCAGCGCGAACAGCGACATCACAAAGCCTGGGGTGCAGAAGCCGCATTGCGAGCCGTGGCAGTCGGCCATGGCCTGCTGCACGCTGTGCAACTGGCCCTGGTGCTTGAGGTCTTCGATGCTGATCAGTTGCTTGCCATGCAGGCTGGAAACGAACGTAAGGCAGGCGTTGAGGCTGCGGTAGCGCAAGCTGTCGGTGCCATCGGGGCCGGTGGTGAGTTCGCCGACGACCACGGTGCAGGCGCCGCAGTCGCCACTGGCGCAGCCTTCCTTGGTACCGGTCTTGCCCAGCGGGCCGCGCAGGTATTCAAGCACGGTCATGTTCGGGTCCAGGGCGTGCTCGCTGCGCAGCACCTGGTTGACGAGAAACTGGATCACGGGGTGACCTCGCAGAGGATTTTATTGTTGTTGGGCCGACTCTAAGCAACACCCGTGTTTCGGGTCAATAATTTTCTGACTCAAAGGTCAGGAAATGGTGCGCGGTCAAGCCCAAACGGGTGCTTTATGCTTGTTACAAGCATAGATCGCGCCGTCCTGGCAGCTGTCCCATCGGTCAAATAAACCCGGCGCCCCCTCTGCGCTACGCGTATGCAATTACGCTACACTTCGCCCCTTGTGCCCAGTTCAATGATTTTGAAGGAAAACCATGACGTTCAAGGCCCCGGACAGCCTCTCCGAGCAGATTGCCGACTACCTGGCCGAGCGCATCATTCGCGGCGAGCTGGCGCCGGGCGAGCGCATTCAAGAGCTGAAGGTAACCCAGGCCCTCAACGTCAGCCGCGGTTCGGTGCGCGAGGCGCTGCTGATCCTCGAACGCCGCCATCTGATCGCCATTCTGCCGCGCCGCGGGGCCCACGTGACCGAGCTGGACGAGCGCAGCGTGCGCAGCCTGTGTGCGCTGATGAGCGAGTTCTATATTCTGCTGGGCAATGCCGTTGCACAAAAATGGCGCCTGGAGGCCGACTTGCGCCCCTTTCTGGCCATCCAGCAGCGCTTGCAGCTGGCCCATGAGCAGCGGGACATCGAAGCGTTCGTGGCCGAGAGCTTTGCGGTGATGCGCGCCGCTTACCCCTTCGCCGACAACCCCTTCCTGCAGGAAACGGTCGAAAACCTGCAGCCTGCCATGAGCCGCGCCTACTACCTGTCGCTGGACCAGCGCCAGGCCAGCATGAACGATTACCTGGACCTGTTCGCCCGCCTGCTCGACGCCGTGGTCGTGCGTGACCTGCCGCGCATTCGCGAGGTGCTAACCGCCTACGGCCAGCGCAGTTGCGAGCTGGTGCTGGCGGCGCTGGGCCGAGGCTGACCGATGCGCCTGAAGTGCATTCGGCTGGCCGGGTTCAAGTCGTTCGTCGACCCGACCACGGTGAATTTCCCCAGCAACATGGCCGCAGTGGTGGGCCCCAATGGCTGTGGCAAGTCCAACATCATTGACGCGGTGCGCTGGGTGATGGGCGAGAGCTCGGCCAAGAACTTGCGCGGCGAGTCGATGACCGATGTCATCTTCAACGGCTCCAGCGGCCGCAAGCCGGTCAGCCAGGCCAGCATCGAACTGGTGTTCGACAACAGCGAAACCACCCTGGTGGGCGAATATGCCGCCTATGCGGAAATCTCGATCCGCCGCAAGGTCACCCGCGACGGGCAGAACAGCTATTACCTGAACGGCACCAAGTGCAGGCGCCGGGATATCACCGACATCTTCCTGGGCACAGGCCTGGGCCCACGCAGCTACTCGATCATCGAGCAGGGCATGATCTCCAAGCTGATCGAGGCCAAGCCCGAGGAACTGCGCAACTTCATCGAAGAAGCGGCCGGTATTTCCAAGTACAAGGAGCGCCGCCGCGAAACCGAGAACCGCATCCGCCGCACCCAGGAAAACCTTGCCCGCCTGACCGACCTGCGCGAAGAGCTGGAGCGCCAGCTGGAGCGCCTGCAGCGCCAGGCCCAGGCAGCAGAGAAGTACCGTGAGTTCAAGGCCCAGGAGCGGCAGTTGAAGGCGCGGTTGTCGGCGTTGCGCTGGCGCGAGCTGGACGAGCGGGTGCGCCAGCGCCAGGCGGTGATCGGCGACCAGGACGTGTCCCACGAGGCGTTGGTGGCCGAGCAACGCAATGCTGACGCCAGCATCGAGCGGCTGCGCGATGGCCATCATGAATTGTCCGAGCGTTTCAACCAGGTGCAGGGCCGCTTCTACTCGGTGGCCGGCGACATTGCCCGGGTGGAGCAGAGCATTCAGCATGGCCAGCAGCGCCTGCGCCAGTTGCAGGACGACTTCAAGGAAGCCGAGCGTACGCGCCTGGAAACCGAGTCGCACCTGGGCCACGACCGCACCCTGCTCGCAACCCTGGGTGAAGAGCTGGCCATGCTCGAGCCTGAGCAGGACATGACGGTTGCCGCTGCCGAACTGTCGGCCGCAGCCCTGGAAGAAGCCGAGGCCGGCATGCAGGGTTGGCAGGAGCAATGGGACAGCTTCAACAGCCGTTCTGCCGAGCCGCGGCGCCAGGCCGAGGTGCAGCAGGCGCGCTTGCAGCAACTTGAAACCAGCCTGGAGCGCCTGGCAGACCGTCAGCGCAAGCTGGGCGAGGAGCGTGCGCAGTTGGGTGAAGACCCACAGGGCGCGGCCATGCTCGAATGGGCCGAACAAGTGGCCAGCAGTGAATTGCTGCTGGACGAACTGCAGCTCGACGAACAACAGCTGGTAGAACACCTGGAACGTGTGCGCGAGCAATTGCAGCAAGCGGGCCAGGCCCAGCAGCAGGCCCAGGGTGACCAGCAGCGCCTGGGCGGCCGCCTGGCGTCGCTGGAGGCGTTGCAGCAGGCCGCCCTTGAACCGGGCACCGGGGCTACCGAGTGGCTTCAGGCGCGCGGTCTGGCCAACCTCCCGCGCCTGGCCGAAAGCGTGCGGGTGGAGCCGGGCTGGGAGCTGGCTGTGGAAACGGTGCTGGGCGCCGACTTGCAGGCTGTACTGGTGGAGGATTTCGACCAGTTGGACCTGGCCGGCCTCGAGCAAGGCGAACTGTGCCTGCTGGAGGCAGGGGGTGAGGCGGCGCCCATACCTGGGAGTTTACTGGCCAAAGTACAGGGGCACGCCGATCTGGCCCCCTGGCTTGCGCAGGTGCAACCGGTGGAGGACCTGGCCGAGGCGCTGAGGCGGCGGGCCACGCTGGCGCCGGGCCAAAGCCTGGTGAGCCGTGACGGCTATTGGGTAGGGCGGCGCTTCTTGCGGGTACGGCGCGGTGGCAGCGGCGAAGGCGGGGTGCTGGCCCGCGGGCAGGAAATCGAGCAACTGCAACAACAGCAACTGCAGCAGGCGGACGCCTTGCAGCAGCTTGAGCAGCAGGCCCAGGCCCTGCGCGAACAGCAGCAGGCGCTGGAGGCGCAGCGCGAGCAACTGCGCCGCCGCGCCCAGGAAGAGAACCGCCTGCTCGGTGAGCTCAAGGCCAGCCTGTCGGCAGGGCGCGCCCGCGCCGAACAGGTGGAACTGCGGCGTCGCCGATTGCAGGAAGAGCTGGCCGAGCTGGAAGAGCAGCGCGCCCTCGAGCACGAGCAGTTAGGCGAATCCCGGCTGCTGCTGGAGGAGGCCCTGGAGCTGATGGCACAGGACACCGAACAGCGCGAGCAGTTGATGGCGTCGCGTGACCGGCTGCGTGAGGGGCTGGACCGGCTGCGCCAGGACGCGCGCCAGCACAAGGACCACGCCCACCAGCTGGCCGTGCGCCTGGGCTCGCTGCGGGCCCAGCATGACTCCACCCGTCAGGCCTTGGAGCGCCTGGAGCTGCAGGCGGCACGCCTGAGCGAGCGGCAGGAGCAATTGAGCCTGAACCTGGAGGAGGGTGAAGCACCCCTCGAAGAACTGCGCCTCAAACTCGAAGAACTGCTGGAACGGCGCATGGGGGTCGACGAGGAAATGCGCCAGGCCCGCCTGCACATGGACGAGGCCGACCGCGAACTGCGCGATGCCGAAAAACGCCGCACCCAGGCCGAGCAACAGGCCCAGTTGCTGCGCGGCCAGCTTGAACAACTGCGCCTGGAATGCCAGGGCCTGGATGTACGCCGCAACACGTTGCAGGAGCAGCTGCTCGCCGACGGTTATGACCTGCAAGGCGTGCTGGCTACGCTTGAGCCCGAAGCCACCGAGCCGGGCACCGAGCAGGCGTTGGAGCAACTGGACGCGCGCATCCAGCGCCTGGGCGCCATCAACCTGGCGGCCATCGAAGAATACGAGCAGCAGTCTGAGCGCAAGCGCTACCTCGACGCTCAGGATGCCGACCTGGTGGAAGCGCTGGAAACCCTGGAAAACGTCATCCGCAAGATCGACAAGGAGACCCGCAACCGCTTCAAGGATACCTTCGATCAGATAAATGCCGGATTACAGGCACTTTTCCCAAAAGTTTTCGGTGGTGGGAGCGCTTATCTGGAACTGACGGGCGAAGATTTACTCGATACAGGGGTGACGATCATGGCGCGCCCCCCGGGCAAGAAGAACAGCACCATCCATTTGCTGTCCGGCGGCGAGAAGGCACTGACCGCACTGGCGCTGGTTTTCGCCATTTTCAAGTTGAACCCGGCACCGTTCTGCATGCTCGACGAAGTCGACGCACCGCTGGACGATGCCAACGTCGGGCGGTATGCCCGGCTGGTGAAGGAGATGAGTGAAAGCGTGCAGTTCATCTACATCACCCACAACAAGATCGCCATGGAAATGGCCGATCAGCTGATGGGGGTGACCATGCATGAACCGGGTTGTTCACGTCTTGTTGCAGTTGATGTGGAGGCGGCCATGGCCATGGTCGACGGGTGATACGCAGCCCTGAGGGCGAATTGTGCGGTGAAATACCCCTGTCATGTGTGACAGACGGTGTAAAGTTGTCTTTGGTCGTGCTAGCTTAATGTCACTCGTTTTTTGCGTGGGTAAAACGCCTGTCAGAACATAGAGTTGGCGCCACGTGTTAAAGGCCTTTGAAGCCTTTGTTTTCAAGCATATTTTTATTAGAGGCACGGGATTACATGGAAATCGGTCTGCGCGAGTGGCTGATCGTCATCGGCATCATTGTCATTGCCGGTATTCTTTTCGACGGCTGGCGCCGCATGCGCGGCGGCAAGGGCAAGTTGAAATTCCGTCTGGACCGCAGTTACTCCAATGTGGCGGACGATGAGGGTGGCAGCGCCGAGGTGCTCGGCCCTTCCCGCGTGCTGGATAACCACAAGGAGCCTGAGCTGGACGAAAGCGACTTGCCGTCGCTCAGCGCGTCGGGCCGCGACCGCGAACGCGAAGTGAAGCCGGTCAAAGCCAGCAAGCGTCCCAAGCGTGCCGCAGCGGCGGCAGATGTCCCGCGTGGCGACCTGGGCCTTGCCGCCGAACCCCGCGAAGCGGACCTGTTTGCCGACAGCGATGACGACTTCGCCGCGGACAATACCCGCAACACGTCCACCGCGCCTGCCAACAGCAGCGTGAAGGAGCTGCCGCCTGCCGAAGAGGTGCTGGTGATCAGCGTTATCTCCCGCGACGACGGCGGTTTCAAAGGCCCGGCATTGCTGCAGAACATCCTGGAAAGCGGCCTGCGCTTCGGCGAAATGGACATCTTCCATCGCCACGAAAGCATGGCCGGTCACGGTGAAGTGCTGTTCTCCATGGCCAATGCCGTGAAGCCAGGCGTGTTCGACCTGGATGACATCGACCACTTCAGCACCCGTGCCGTCAGCTTCTTCCTGGGGCTGCCAGGCCCACGTCACCCGAAGCAGGCCTTCGACGTGATGGTGGCCGCAGCGCGCAAACTGGCCCACGAACTCAACGGCGAGCTCAAGGACGACCAGCGCAGTGTGCTGACCGCCCAGACCATCGAGCACTACCGCCAGCGCATTGTCGAGTTCGAGCGCCGGGCGCTGACCCAGAAGCGTTGATGTGCCCAAGTGGATAGGTCTGGCCAAGCCCTGTCCACCCTGTTTCAAGTGCAAGAGCAGCCCAGTGCTGCTCTTTTGCTTTGCAAGAGAACCTGAAAATGACCGCCGAAACCCGTATCCACGAACTGCGTGCCGAGCTCGACCAGCACAACTACCGCTATTACGTGCTCGACGAGCCCAGCGTTCCCGATGCCGAATACGACCGCCTGTTCAACGAGCTCAAGGCGCTTGAGGCCGATAACCCGCACCTGGTTACCCCCGACTCGCCTACCCAGCGCGTCGGTGGGGCGGCACTGGCTGCATTCAGCCAGGTGCGTCACGAAGTGCCCATGCTCAGCCTGGGCAACGCTTTCGAAGAGGCTGACCTGCGTGAATTCGGGCGCCGCGTGGTGGAGGGCCTCGACCAGCCCGGTGCGGTGGACTACAGCTGCGAACCGAAGCTGGACGGCCTGGCGGTCAGCCTGCTTTACCGGGATGGCCACCTGGTGCAGGGCGCAACCCGGGGCGATGGCACTACCGGCGAGGACATCAGCGCCAACGTGCGCACCGTGCGCAATATTCCCCTCAAGCTGCAGGGCCAAGGCTGGCCAGCCGTGCTTGAGGTGCGTGGCGAGGTCTTCATGAGCAAGGCCGGCTTCGACCGGCTGAACGCGACCCAGGCCGAGGCCGGGGGCAAGACCTTCGCCAACCCGCGCAACGCCGCTGCTGGCAGCCTGCGCCAACTGGATTCGAAAATCACTGCCAGCCGGCCCCTGGAGTTCTGCTGCTATGGCGTTGGCCAGGCGGCTGCACCCATCGCCGACAGCCATATCGGCACGCTTGAGCAGCTCAAGGCCTGGGGCCTGCCCATCAGCCGCGAGTTGCGCCATGCAGCAGGCATCGAGCAGTGCCTTGAGTACTACCGCGACATCGGTGAGCGGCGCAACAGCCTGCCCTATGAAATCGACGGCGTGGTGTTCAAGGTCAACAGCCTGGCCAGCCAGCGCGAGCTGGGGTTCCGCGCGCGTGAGCCGCGCTGGGCCATCGCCCACAAGTTCCCGGCAATGGAGGAGCTCACCGAGGTGCTGGACGTCGAGTTCCAGGTAGGGCGTACGGGGGCGGTGACGCCGGTGGCGCGCCTGAAACCGGTGAAGGTGGCCGGCGTGACGGTGTCCAACGCCACCCTGCATAACATGGACGAGATCGCCCGCCTGGGCTTGCGCATCGGCGATACCGTCATCATCCGGCGTGCCGGGGACGTGATCCCTCAGGTGATGCAGGTGGTGCTGGAGCGCCGCCCCGAGCACGCCCGCCCGGTGCAGGTGCCCAGCCAGTGCCCGGTGTGTGGGTCGCAGGTAGAGCGCACCCAGTTGGTCAAGCGCAGCAAGGGCAAGGAAACCACCAGCGAAGGTGCGGTGTACCGCTGTGTCGGCCGCCTGGCCTGCGGTGCCCAGCTCAAGCAGGCGATTATCCATTACGTTTCGCGCCGTGCCATGGACATCGACGGCCTGGGCGAGAAGAGCGTCGAGCAGCTGGTGGACGAAGGCCTGATCGCCTCGCCTGCAGACCTGTACAAGCTCGAGTTCGACCAAGTGGTGGGCCTGGAAGGCTTTGCCGAAGTGTCCAGCAAAAAACTGCTGGATGCCATTGCAGCCAGCAAGCAACCCACTTTGGCACGCTTCATCTACGCCCTGGGCATTCCGGATGTGGGCGAGGAAACCGCCAAGGTGCTGGCCCGTTCGCTGGGCAGCTTGGCGCGCGTGCAGCAGGCCTTGCCGCAGGTGCTTACCTACCTGCCTGATATCGGCCTGGAGGTGGCGTATGAAATCCACAACTTCTTTGAAGACGAGCACAACCAGAAGGTTATCCAGCAACTTCTGGACAGTGGCATGCAATTGCAGGATGAAGGTGAGTTGGCTGCCGAGTTTGCCGCCAGCACCACACTTGCCGGCCTGATCGCCAAACTGGACATCGCCTCCGTCGGCCCAACCGGTGCTGAAAAGCTGGTGGCCAAGCTCGATAGCCTGGACAAGATCATCGCCGCCGATGGTATCGACCTGCGCCAGGCCCTCAATACCAAACAGGCTGACGCTGTACGTGAGTTTTTCCGCGATGCTGCCAATCAGCAACTGGCCCGCGATATCGAAGCCCAGTTGCTGGCCTTCGGCATGCATTGGCACAGCGAGAAGAAAGTGGCAGAGGGCTTGCCGCTGGCCGGTCAAACCTGGGTGCTCACCGGTTCCCTCGAGCGCATGAGCCGCGACAATGCCAAGGACAAGCTGGAGAGCCTGGGGGCGAAGGTGGCAGGCTCCGTCTCTGGCAAGACCCACTGCGTGGTCGCAGGGCCCGGTGCAGGCTCCAAGCTGGCCAAGGCCAGCGAGTTGGGGCTCAAGGTGCTGGATGAAGATGCGTTCGTGGCGTTTTTGGCCGGGCACGGTATAACGGCCTGATAATCCCAAGCTGCCTCACCCCGCCCCCGTAGGAGCGAGCGCAGCTCGCGATGCGCCGCGCGGGCGGCGCTTGATCTCCCAGGCGCTGCACCTGGAAAGGCGACCACCTGCCAGCCCAACCGCATTCTGCCGGTGAAGGGTCCTGGGCCGGGATTGCATCAGGGCTGCCAGGTGTTCGCCACAACATGATCTGCGCCTATGAGACCGAGCGCCGCCCGCGCGGCGCATCGCG
>NZ_JACVVG010000056.1:0-25721 GCF_016647875.1 Pseudomonas sp. S36
GAGGCCTATCGGCCTACCTGAGCAGGTGTAAACCTATTTCAGGACTAGACACTGTAGGAGCGACCAAAGGTCGCGATAGGCTGCACAGCAGCCTCCCCTACACCCTGCTCACCCCTACCACAGGTTAGGCTCCATCTCTAACGCGACACCGAACCGCTGCAGGATATCTGCCTGAATCTGCTGCGCCAGCGCATGCATCTGCGCCCCGCTCGCTTGGCCATAATTGACCAGCACCAGTGATTGCAGGCGATGGACGCCGGCATCACCCTCGCGATACCCCTTCCAGCCCGCCTGCTCGATCAACCAGCCTGCCGCCAGCTTGACCTGGCCATCAGCCAGTGGGTATGCCACCACGCCAGGGTGCTGGGCACGGATACGCTCAACACATTCAGCCGAAACCACCGGATTCTTGAAAAAGCTCCCGGCATTGCCCAGCTCTGCCGGGTCCGGCAGTTTCTCCCGCCGGATACTGCAGATGGCGTCACTGATCGCCTGGGCAGTCGGCTCGGCGTTCCCCTGCTCAGCCAGGCGCTGGCGCACGGGTCCGTAGTCCAGATGCGGCTGCAGGGTATGGCTCAGGGCAAAGCGCACGCGCAAAATCAACCAACGCCCCGGGTTGCGCTTGAATACGCTGTCTCGGTAACCGAAGGTACAGGCCGCAAGGTCGAACTCGCGCAACTCGCCCGTTTCACGGTCCAACGCGGTGAGGCCCGCAAAGACATCCTTGATCTCGACCCCGTAGGCACCCACGTTCTGCATTGGCGCAGCGCCCACGGTACCGGGGATCAGGCTGAGGTTTTCCAGGCCGCAATAACCTTGCCCAAGCGTCCACTGCACAAAGGGGTGCCAGGGCTCACCGGCCTGCGCCTCCACGATGACAGCGTGGCCGTCGTCGCTGATCACTTGCACGCCTCGGCTGGCCACGTGCAACACCAGCGCGTCCACATCCCGGGTCAGCAGCAGGTTGCTCCCACCGCCGATCACCTGCACTGGCAGGCCCTGGGCGTGGGCACGATTGAGCGCCTCGCGGATTTGCTCATCATCATGGGGCTGGCAAAAATAGCGCGCCTTCACGTCGATGCCGAAGGTATTGAAAGGCTTGAGCGATACCTGCTCCTGCCACTGCACTGTCATACCCGCCCCTTGATTTCCAGCACCAGCGCCTTGCAGGCATCCTCGATCAGGTCCAGCACCTGTTCGAAGCCGTCAGCACCGCCGTAGTAAGGGTCTGGGACTTCATCCAGTGCAGCCCCATAACGGCGCAGGAACAGGTCCAGTTCGCCCGTGGACGTATCGGGGCGCATGGCACGCAAGTGGCCGAGGTTGCTCTCATCCATGGCCAGGATCAGGTCGTATTTGGCAAAATGCCCGGCTTTGACCTGCTGAGCCCGCTGCCCGGAAAGATCGTAGCCCCTGGCCAGGGCCGCCTTGCAGGTGCGGCTGTCTGGCGGACTGCCAACGTGCCAGTCGCCAGTACCCGCAGACGCCACCTGTACATGGTCGGCCAGCCCCGCAGCCTGCAATTGATGGCGCAACACGCCTTCGGCTGTAGGCGACCGACAGATGTTACCCAGGCAAACGAACAGAACGCGCATCAGGCCTCCAGCAAGCGCCGGACGCGCTCAAGGTCTTCAGGGGTGTCAACGCCCACGGCAGGTGCTTCGATTGCATCCTCGACGTGAATACCCACGCCGTGCCACAGGGCGCGCAGTTGCTCCAGGGCTTCGACTTGCTCCAGCCAGCAGGGGCCCCAGTTGACGAAGTCCTGCAAAAAGCCGACACGGTAGGCGTACATACCGATATGCCGGCGATAGGGCACGCCTTCCGGCAGCTGCTGACGGCCATGGGCGAACGTGTCCCGGGCCCAGGGCAAAGGTGCGCGGCTGAACGTCAGGGCCAGGCCGCGCTTGTTGCTGACAACCTTCACGGCATTGGGGTTGAACACGGTTGCCGGGTCAGGAATGGGCTCAGCCAAGGTGGCGATGCCCGCCTCCGGGTGGGCGGCCAGGTTGGCGGCCACCTGGTCAATGATCACAGGTGGGATCAACGGTTCGTCGCCTTGTACGTTCACCACAATGGCATCGGCCGGCAACCCGAGTTGGGCAGCCACCTCAGCCAGGCGATCGGTACCGGACTCATGGTCGGCCCGGGTAAGCAGCACTTCTGCGCCAAACGCCTGGCAGGCATCGACGATGCTCGCATCGTCAGTGGCAATCACCACGCGAGTGGCGCCGCTTTTGCGCGCTTGCTCCCATACGTGCTGCACCATGGGTTTGCCAGCGATCGGCAACAACGGCTTGCCCGGCAGGCGCGTGGAACGCAGACGGGCCGGAATCACCACAATGAAGTTCAGGCTCATTTGTCCAGGCGCTCGTCATCGGTCAGCGTGCGCGCTTCGCTTTCCAGCATGACCGGGATGCCATCGCGCACCGGATAAGCCAGGCCTGCGCCCTTGCTGATCAACTCGGTCTTGTCGGCACTGAGCTTGAGCGGGCCTTTGGTGATCGGGCAGGCCAGGATGTCGAGCAGTTTGGTGTCCATTGAAAGCGTCCTTTGGGCCGCGTGGCCGAAAATGGAATAAAGGCTCAGGGGGTGCTGAGCAAGCGTTGCAGCTGGCTGTCGAACCAGGCAGTAAAAGCGGGTGTGGGCTGTGCATCCACCGCCAGATACCACCAATCGTCAGCCGCGAAAGCCCGGCATTTCACCGCGTCCTTCTCGGTCATGACCAACGGCAGCGGCGGGCTGAAGGCAAGGCTTTGGGCATTGAACTGCGCGTGGTCGGCGAACGGGTGCGGGACCGGCTGCCAGTTTAGCGCCAGCAGGGTATTGAAGAAACGTTGCGGGTTGCCGATGCCAGCCACCGCATGCAGCCGCTGCCCTGGCGCAAAGTGATCGAGCGGGCGCCGCTCACCGCTGCGCAGGTTGACCAACGCAGCCGGTTGCAGGCAGAAGCCGAAGCCCTCGGCAGGGTCTTCGGCAGCGCCATTGAACAGCACCGCATCAACAGCGTGCAGGCGTTCGACAGGCTCGCGAAGGGGGCCGGCCGGTAGGCAGCGGCCATTACCCAGACCGCGGGCGGCATCGATCAGCACCAGTTCCAGGTCCCGAGCCAGCCGATAGTGCTGCATGCCGTCATCGCACAGGATCAGATCGAGCGGCTCACTGGCCAGCAGCGCCCGCACCGCAGCAGCACGGTCCGGGTCGATCATCAACGGCACACCGGTGCGCTGCACAATCAACAGCGGCTCATCGCCAGCCTGGTCGGCAGACTGGTCGGCGTGCACGCGCCAGGGCAACTGTGGCGGCTTCGCACCGTAACCGCGGCTGACCACACCCACCTTCAACCCTTGCTGACGACAATGCTGGATAAGCCAGAGGATCATCGGTGTTTTGCCAGTTCCGCCCACCGTGATATTGCCCACCACGATGACCGGCACTGGCGCGCGGTAGCTGGGTGTTTCACCGCTCAAGAAGCGCACGCGTTTGCGGTTCACTACCCGCCGGTACAAGGCCTCCAGCGGGCGCAGCAGTGCCAGGGCCGGGTGGCCGGCATACCAGGCTGCCAGGAGGCGATCGCCAACAGCCATCAAGGCGTACCTTGTGCCGCCTCGACGGTGGTCATGCGCAACTGGCTGAAACCGAGCTTGCCGGCAGCGTCCATTGCGGTGACCACCGCCTGGTGGGGTGTCTTGCCGTCGGCGCTGATGGCCAGCGGTAGCTTGTTATCGCCACCGGATTCGCGCTCTATGGCCTCACTCAGGGTGGCCAGGTCGCTTTTGGGCAGCAGGTGGTTGTTCACCGAATAGACGCCTTCGGCACTGATGGTAATTTCCACCAGCTTGCCTTCGTCCGCCGGGGGCTGTTCAGCGCTGGACGCCTCAGGCAGCTCGACACGCAGCTGGTTCTCGCGTGTGAAGGTGGTGGTGACCACAAAGAACAACAGCAATACGAACACCACATCAATCAACGAGGCGAGGTTGATGTCAACGTTCTCGCGCTGGCGGTTGCGCCGGAACTTCACGCGTTGCCTCCCGCCACTTCCACTTCACGGTCGCCCTGGATCACTTCCACCAGCTTGATGGCTTCTTGCTCCATACCGACCACCAGCTCGTCGATGCGCCGCAGCAGGAAACGGTGGAAGAACACCGCCGGGATACCCACCATGAGGCCTGCGGCAGTGGTGACCAGTGCTTTGGAAATACCGCCGGCCAGCACCGCCGCATTGGTGGTCATTTGTGAGCCCATGAAGGCACTGAAAATGTCGATCATGCCCAGCACGGTGCCCAGCAGGCCCAACAATGGCGCCATGGCGGCGATGGTACCGAGGGTGCTGATGTAGCGTTCAAGTTCATGAATGACGCGGGAAGCCGCCTCTTCGATGCACTCCTTCATGATCTCGCGGCCGTGGCGCGAGTTGGCAAGGCCTGCGGCGAGGATCTCACCCAGCGGTGAATCGGCCCGCAGCGCCTTGAGTTTGTCACTGGTGAGCTGTTTGTCCTTGATCCACAGCCAGACCTGCCCCAGCAGGTGTGGCGGCGTCACCCGGCTGGCCCGCAACGTCCACAGGCGCTCGACGACGATTGCCATGGCAGCGACGGAACTCAGAATGATCGGCAGCATCATCCAACCACCGGACTTGACCAATTCCCACACAGTTAACGCCCCCGTCGAAAAAGGCGAACACTCTACCATAGGCGGGTCGGCCCCTCATCTGCCAGAAGTCAGCCATTTGGCCGGTTAATCCACCGTTCCCCCTGTAGGAGCGACCGCAGGTCGCGATGCCCTGCGCAGCAGGGCCCGCCCCCAATCTTTCCTATCAGCCCTCCCCAGCTTCCCGCCAGAACCGCCGCTGCCGTCGCCACCCTTCAACCTCCCCATGGCGCCCCAACACCAGCCGCAGCGCGCCCTCTACGGCGGTGTCATGCACCTCCAGCCCATGCCGCCGATAACGCTCGACCACCTGTGCATGGGGGTGGCCAAAGCTGTTGTTGCGGCCCCGCGATATCATCACACCTCGCGGCGCCGTGGCGCGAATGAAGGGCTCGGTGGATGAGCTGCGGCTACCATGATGGGGCGCCTGCAGCCAATCTATTCGCGTAGTTGGCATGGCCGCCAGCCACGCCCGCTCGGCACCTGCCTCCATATCACCGGCCAGCAGCAACCGCTCACCACGGGCCTCCACCAGCAGCACACACGACCTATCATTGCTACTGCGCCCAAGGTCCCATTGCCACAGCGAAAACTGCACCTCATCCCACACCCACCGCTTACCACTGGCGCAAGGTTGCAACTGGAGCCCCTCCACTTCCTCGCCGCCCATTGCCCAGGCCACCGGCAGCCCACGCTGAACGGCCCCGGCGCCACCGGAATGATCAGCATGGGCGTGGCTTATGAGCATCAGGTCCAGGCTGCGCACACCCAGCTTGCGCAGGGTCGGCAATACCACCCGCTCACCCAGGTCGCTGTCACCCATGGCCGGGCCGGCGTCGTACAGCACGGTGTGGCTGCGGGTTCGCAACAAAACCGCCAGCCCCTGGCCGACGTCCAGCTGCCACACATCCACCTGCCCAAGTGGGATGGCCTCCCTCGGCACCCACAAGGCCAGCAGCATCACCCCGCCCAAGCCGCGAAGCGGCACACCGTTGGGTAGCAGTACCAAGAACGCACCCAAGGCCACTAACAGCCAGGCCCACAATGGCAGCGCCGCAGGCACCCAGGCCGGGTGTTGCTGCGCAACCACAGCCAACATGCCAAACAGCAGGTCCAGCAGGCCGCCGGCAAGCCATAACAACGCCTCACCCACCCCGGGCAAGGACAGCAGCAACGTGCCCAGCAATGCCAACGGCAGCACCGCCAGGCTGATCCAGGGCACCGCCAGCAGGTTGGTCAACGGCGCACTCAGGCTGATGGGCAGGCCAGTTGCCAGCAAAACCGGCAGCAGCCCGATGGCAATGACCCATTGCGCGCGAGTCCACGCCTGCCAGGGCCGCCAGCCACCCAGCCGGGCACTGAAGCAGTAGATCAACGTGGCCACTGCCGCAAACGACAACCAGAAGCCCGGCAGCAAAGCCGCCAGCGGCTCAACCAGCAGCACCGCAACCAGTGCCATCAGCAGCGGCAGCATGGCGCCCAAGTGGCGAAAACGCAGCCGCCAGCACAGCACCACAGCCAGCATCAGGCAGGCCCGCTGCACCGGCACCCCCGCACCGGCGAGCCAGCCATAGGCCAGCGCTGCCACCATGGCCAGGGCGCAGGCACAAGGCAGCCAGGGCAGCCGTGCCGGCCACAGCCCCCACCGCACCAAACCCGCCACCAGCCCATAAAGCAAGCCGGCCACCAACCCAATGTGCTGGCCCGAAATCACCAGCAGGTGCACCGTACCGGTGGCCTGCAACGTTTGCCACACCTCCCGCGACAGCCCTGCACCGTCACCCAGCACCAGCGCCACCAACGCTGCCTGTTGCCCATGGGCTTCGACTGCCAGCAGGCGCTGGCGCAGGGTGTCGCGCCACCCACCATCGGCTGGCGCCACCCGATGCCCCGCCTTGACCGTGCCCGTTGCCCCGACACGGCGCGCCAGCAACTGCGCCTCCCGATCCGGGCCATGCGGGTTGAGCAGGCCGGCCGGTCGCTGCACGGTCACCGCCAGCCGCCACTGCTCCCCCGCGCGGACCTCCGGTCCCTTGAACCAGCTCACCTGCACCCGCCTGGGCAGTTCACCCCGGCGGCTCAGCGGCGCCTCCAGGTCAAAACGTACGCTCTGCCCGGTGCGCGTGGGCAGGCCCGTTACCCGGCCCTCCAACCATACCGTGCGGCCATCCAGCGCTTTAGCCAGGCGATCATTCAGCGCCAGCTGCGCAGACCCGCACGCCCAGCTCAACCCTAGCAAGAACACACCGAGCGGCCACAGCCGGCCGAACAGGCAGGCGCCGCCAACGATCAACAGAGCAACAAGCCAGCCGACCGACGGCAAGGCGGGGAGAAAACCCAGGCACAACAGCCCGAGCGCAAGCGCCAACATCCCTGTGCGCATATGGTAGAGCTCCGCAACCGATCCAAGCCCTCAGGCATAGCCCAGATGGCAGCAGGCGCCGCTCAACAATTGTCACAAACTCTAAACGAGGCTGAATGGGAATAAGGGCATACTCCCCGCTCAAACCTACGGGGAGCCCAGATGCCGCGCCGACTCTTCAAACGCTACATGCCAGACCCGACGAGCATTCGCGAACACAAGTCCTTACGCTTTTTCGGCAAGCTGCTGCATGACCCGAACCTCTGGCATCTCAACCGCCATTCCGTCGCAAGGGCGATGGGGGTGGGCCTGTTCGCGGCGCTGATACCCCTCCCCCTGCAAATGCTGCTGGCCGCTGCGCTGGCCATTCCAGTCAGGGCCAACTTGCCGATTGCCGTCAGCCTGGTGTGGCTGACCAACCCCCTGACCATGCCCCCGGTGTTCTTCGTCACCTACATGACGGGCGCATGGCTGTTGCAGGTGCCGCCGCGCACGCTACCGGAGGAGCTCACCTTCGAATGGATCACCGATCAATTGGCCACCGTCTGGCAGCCGTTCCTGCTGGGCTCGGTAGTGTGTGGAGTGGTATTGGGCGTTGCCGCGTATTTCACCACGCTGCTTTACTGGCGCTGGTGGATTGGCCGGCAGTGGCGCCGGCGAAAGGGGCGGTACTCAGGCACGCATGCCGCGGCCACTGACCAGCAGGCGCACGCACAGCAGGTACAGCACCGCAGTGGCCACCAGCATGAACGTGATGGCGGTGCCGATACTGATGTCCGAGACACCTAGGATGCCGTAGCGGAACGAGTTGACCATGTGCAGCACAGGGTTGGCCAACGATACGGTCTGCCAGAACGGGGGCAACAGGTTGATCGAATAGAACACCCCACCGAGGTACGTCAGGGGCGTCAGCACGAAGGTGGGCACGATCGAGATATCATCGAAATTGCGAGCGAATACCGCATTCACGAAACCCAGCAGCGAAAAAATAGTAGCGGTCAGCAGCACCACGATGACCGTTACACCCAGGTGATGCACCTGCAGGTCGGTGAAGAACATCGACAGGATGGTAACGATGACCCCAACGGCCAGACCCCGCAACACGCCGCCCAGCACATAACCCACCAGAATAGTGTGAGGTGACACCGGCGACACCATCAGCTCTTCGATGGAGCGCTGGAACTTGCTGCCGAAAAAGCTCGACACCACGTTGCCATACGAGTTGGTGATCACCGACATCATGATCAGCCCCGGCACGATGTACTGCATGTAGGTGAAGCCGCCCATGTCGCCGATCTGCCGGCCAATCAGGTTACCGAAGATGACGAAGTACAGCACCATGGTGATTGCAGGCGGCAGCAGGGTCTGCGGCCAGATGCGCAGGAAGCGCCGCACTTCGCGATAGACGATAGTGTTGAGGGCCACCCAGTTGGTGCGCAGCTCCACACTCATACGGCCACCTTCGACAGGTTTTTTTCTACTAGGGACACGAATAGCTCCTCCAGCCGGTTGGTCTTGTTACGCAGGCTTTGCACTTCGATGTTCTGCACTGCCAACTGGCTGAACAGCGCAGTGATGCCAATGTCCTTGTCTACCTGCACTTCCAGGGAGTGCGGCGTGAGCAAGCGGCATGGGTACCCTTGCAGTGCAGGCGCCGTGGCCAAGTCCTGCTTGATGTCGAGAACGAAGGTTTCGACATGCAGCTTGCCCAGCAACTGGCGCATGCTGGTGTTTTCGACAATGGTGCCGTGGTCGATGATGCCGATGTTACGGCACAACTGCTCAGCCTCTTCCAGATAATGGGTGGTGAGGATGATGGTGATGCCCTTCTGGTTCAGCTCGGTCAAAAAGCTCCACATCGAACGGCGCAACTCGATGTCCACACCCGCCGTGGGTTCGTCGAGAATCAACAGGCGGGGCTCATGAATCAGTGCACGGGCAATCATCAAGCGGCGTTTCATGCCGCCAGACAGCGACCGCGAGGGCACGTCGCGCTTGTCCCACAGGCCTAACTGCGTCAGGTACTGCTCGGCCCGCTGCTTGGCGATTTTCGGGGGAATACCGTAGTAACCGGCTTGGGTCACGACAATGTCGAAGCACTTCTCGAACTGGTTGAAGTTGAATTCCTGGGGCACAACGCCCAGGCAGCGCTTGAGGGCCGCCGGCTCTCGGTCAAGGTCGTGGCCGAATACATTGACGCTGCCGCTGGTCTTGTTGACCAACGTCGACAGAATCCCGATGGTCGTGGATTTGCCAGCGCCATTGGGGCCGAGCAGAGCAAAGAAATCGCCTTCGGCAACATCCAGGTCGATGCCGTTAAGGGCCTGGAAGCCGTTGCCGTAGGTTTTGGTCAGCTGTCGGATGGACAGGGCAGAACTCATAGCGGATCACTTACCGGAAGAGGGTCGAGGCACGCCGGGGCAGATCACCGGCGCAATGGGTGCAGTTATGGTGCTTGGCCGGGCAGCCTAAGTACAGTTATGTGCATTGATAGTGACTATCAAGGAACACCAGGTGTTCGATCAAGTTAGTGCGCTCATGACGCCGGCCTGGTAGGCGGGGCGGGCTTTCAGGCGCTCGTACCAGCCTTGCAAGTGGTGCATGGGTGGGTGCTCCATGGGCATCTCGAACCACGCGTAGGCAAAACTACCCAACGGGATGTCACCCATGCCAATCTGCTGACCGGACAGGTAAGGCTGCTTGGCCAATGCTTCATCGGCGATGGCCAGCAGTTGGGCGCACTGTTTATGCGCTGCGTTGATTGCCACCCAGTCGCGCTGGTCTTCAGGCGTGCGCAGCAAGCCCCAGAACAGTGGGCGGAACGGCGTAGCCAAGGACGATGTCGTCCAGTCCATCCACTTGTCGGCCAGGGCACGCTCACGCGGATCCTCCAGATACCAGCCCTGCTTTGCACCATATGCTGCGCACAGGTAGCGCACGATGGTGTTGGACTCCCACAGTGCCAGGTCGCCATCTTCGAGCATTGGCACCAGGCCATTGGGGTTGAGGGCACGGTACTGCGGTTCGTTGACCACACCGAAGGCGCCGCCCGCGTCGATGCACTCGAAGTCCAGGCCCAGCTCATGGGCTATCCAAAGCGCCTTGCGTACATTGCTCGAGTTCTTGCGGCCCCAGATCTTCAGCATGGCAATGTCCTTAATGAATGCGCAGGTGATCCAGTCTACTGCAAGACAGCCAAGTAGCAGACTGAAACTCCCACCGCCACACCCTGTCACTGTTCTGACCCTGTCGTTCACAGCGTAGCGTCTAAGCTGTCTGGGACGGCTCAAGCCCCTGGTTCCAAGGAGGACCGATTATGTTGCTGTTGTGGTTGGTAGTGCTGGTGATAGGTACAGCGTACCTGTTGCACAGGCGCATGGCACCCTTGCAGATCCTGGCCATCACGGCGGGGTACGTGCTGCTGATGGGCATTTTCAGCAATGCCCCTGGCTGGCTTTTGGTGGTGCTGTGGCTCGTGCTGGCGTTGATGTCGGCCGTGGTAGCGCTGCCGCAATGGCGCCGCAAGGTGCTTACCGCCCCGGTGTTCGACTGGTTCAAGCGCACGTTGCCGCCCATGTCGCAAACCGAGCGCGAAGCGATCGAGGCCGGCACCGTCTGGTGGGATGGTGAGTTGTTCAGTGGCCGCCCCGACTGGCGCACTTTGCTCGCCTATCCCGCGCCGACATTGACCGATGAAGAGCAGGCATTTATCGACGGCCCTACCGAAGCGCTATGCGCCATGGTCAGTGACTGGCAGATCGGCCAGGACCTCGACCTGCCACCCGAGGCCTGGGCCCATATCAAACAGAACGGGTTCTTTGCCCTGATCATCCCCAAGGAGTACGGCGGCAAAGGCTTCTCTGCTTATGCACACTCCCAAGTGGCGATGAAACTGGCCACCCGCAGCGGGGATCTGGCCTCAACGGTGATGGTGCCCAACTCCCTGGGCCCGGCCGAATTGCTGTTGCATTACGGCACGGACGAACAACGCAATCACTATTTGCCCCGGCTGGCCCGTGGTGAAGAAATACCCTGCTTTGCACTCACCGGCCCACTGGCAGGCTCTGACGCCGGGGCCATGCCCGACAGCGGCGTCATCTGCAAGGGCCAATGGAACGGGGAAGAAGTCATCGGCTTGCGCCTGAACTGGGAAAAACGCTACATCACCCTGGGCCCCGTCGCCACGCTGCTGGGGCTGGCATTCAAGGCGTACGACCCTGACCACCTGCTGGGTGAGGATGAGGAACTGGGCATCAGCTTGGCATTGATCCCCACTGACACCCCGGGTGTGGAAATCGGCAAGCGCCACTTGCCGTTGGGCGCCGCCTTCATGAACGGGCCCAATAGCGGCAAGGATGTCTTCGTGCCGCTGGATTTCCTCATCGGCGGTCAGCAGATGCTCGGCAAGGGCTGGATGATGCTGATGTACT
This sequence comes from Pseudomonas sp. S36, assembly GCF_016647875.1. Taxonomy (NCBI): domain Bacteria; kingdom Pseudomonadati; phylum Pseudomonadota; class Gammaproteobacteria; order Pseudomonadales; family Pseudomonadaceae; genus Pseudomonas; species Pseudomonas sp. S36. The sequence continues at coordinate 11,443 of NZ_JACVVG010000056.1, forward strand.
GCCTGTCGGTGGGCCGCTCTATCTCCCTGCCCGCCGTCGGGACAGGCGCGGCCAAATACACCAGCCTGGTGACCGGTCAGTACGCCAACATCCGCGAACAGTTCAACGTGCCGCTGGCCGCCTTCGAAGGCATCCAGGAATCGCTGGCACGCATCGGTGGCAACGCCTGGCTGATGGACAGCGCACGGCTGCTCACCGCCAAGGCGGTCGACCTGGGCGAAAAACCTTCGGTGCTGTCGGCGATCCTCAAGTACCACCTCACCGAACGCGGCCGCGAATGCATCCAGCACGCCATGGACGTGCACGGCGGCAAGGGCATCATCATGGGCCCGAATAACTACCTGGCGCGCAACTGGCAAGGGGCGCCGATCTTCATCACCGTCGAAGGCGCCAACATCCTTTCACGCAACCTGATGATCTTCGGCCAGGGCGCGATCCGCTGCCACCCCTTCGTGCTCAAGGAAATGTCCGTGGCCGGCATCCAGGATCGCGAGCAGGCCCTCAAGGCGTTCGACGATCTGCTGCTGAAGCATGTCCGCTTCGCCGTCAACAACGCCGCCAGCACCCTGGTGCTCGGCCTCGGCCTGGGACGGTTCGAGCGCAAGCCGGGGGATGCCCTGAGCCAGGGCTACTTCCGCGCTCTGGATCGCCAGGCGGCGGCGTTCGCCCTGCTGGCGGACCTGTCGATGATGCTGCTCGGCGGCGCACTCAAACGCCGTGAACGTCTTAGTGCGCGCCTGGGCGATGTGCTGAGCTACCTCTACCTGGGCTCGGCCGCGCTAAAGCGCTACCACGATCTAGGTTCGCCCGAATACATGCAGCCGTTGCTGCGCTGGGCGATGGAAGAAAGCCTGGGCAAGGCAGAGCATGCACTCGATCGCTTGCTCGACAACTTCCCGAACCGCGTCGTGGGCTGCGCTCTACGGGTGCTGGTCTTCCCGTTCGGGCGGCGGCACACCGGACCGAACGATGAACTGGACGCCGAGGTAGCCGCCTTGATTGGCCGCAGCAAAGGCGACCCGGCCCTGGAAGAGCTGCTCGCCGGTTGCTTCAGGCCGCAGGCAGAGGGTGATTCAGTGGCAGCGCTGCAGCGGGCCAGTGACGCACTAGACGGCATCGCGCCACTTCGCAAGGCACTGAATCAGGCTGTCAGGGACGGAAAGGTGCGTGGCTCGATCGGCCAGCCTTTGATCCAGTCCGCCCTGGAGTCCGGGATTCTCACAGCAGACGAAGCGCACACCCTACAACTGGCAGAACAGGCACGCCGCGTAGTCATCGACGTCGATGCATTCGACAAGGACGCATTACTGCCAACGGGCAGCGTTCGCTGAAAAAAACCCCACGCCCGCCGCCATCGCTCATGGCGACGGGTGCGGGGTTATATAGATCGTTTCACTGCAACGCCAACAGCTCATCGACGCTCAGCGGTGGAATGATGATGGCTGACCAGTACCACCGTACATCATCGTATTCAACAGCCTGGATCGCCGTGCAACCGCTGTACCCTTGGCTTGGCGTAAGAATCCCTTCTTGGGAGATCGCGCCATCAACCGCCAACACTTTCCACTCGATGTCCGCAGGGTCGACTGCCAACTCGTTGCCCCTTTTATCCACATAATGCAGGGTCAAACGCAAAGCGTCCCCCGCTTTACGCATGCGGAAAAAATGAGTGGTCGGCGTGTTATAGACCAAAAAGGCTGCACTTGCGGGGATGAAAGGACTGCGAGCATGGTACACGTCAAGGATATCAACACTAACAAGGCCAAGCTGGTTAGTCTTGAGCGCAGCACTGGCTATTGTTTTACTGCCTTCGTCGCTGGCAAGAACAAGAGCCAAGGCAGTGGGCGGCTCATAGAATAATTCACCCTCCAACATCCGAACCACGCCATGCTGAGGTGTGCGCTGGCTGTACCTGAATGAATTAGGCTTATAAGGTATATCTACCGTCAGCGGTATCGCTTGACCACCACGCTGGCTGATGACCATGGCCGGAATAAGTGCTACGTTTCGCCTCATCGTCGGTGTGGGTGGGCTGGACGCCTGCGCCATTCTCAAATCAGGCGTAAATTCCACCTCTGCGACATGATCAAGGGTTTTTACGGATCCGAGTTGCTGAGTGCGATGCGGATAGATAATGTCAGGTAGATATAACAAATCATTCGGTAAACTTAGCCTATCACTCGACACCGCACCCAGGTTTCCGGCCTTGGTATCAACGCGACACAACACCCCCCCTGAGCTAGGCGACGAAAGCTTGTGCTCCACGCCGGATGACATTGCCGTCTGAATGCCTGATGGCAGTTGGCCTGGGCTACGGCCTGAAACGGCGAAATAGAGCAATAATTTATGCGCAAAACCGGACGAATCCAACCCCAACCTGAACGTCGCGCCAGCGAGCAATTGTGAATAGTGCTGTTGCTGACTCAGCCAACCCAGCGGACGCTCCGTTTCACGCATACCATCGTTGAATCTCGCAGCCAATGCTGGGTCGTCATGGCCGTCTCGAATAAAATACAAACGGGGCGGCGTTAGCCAATTCAATACAACATTCCCATCTACTCGATAACTGCCTTGCACATTCCCAAGGTCTGACTCCACGCCGACAGTCGCCTGAGATAAATAGACCTCTACGCGACTGACCTCTCTCACCTTGGCGCCCGGCTCTTTACTCAACCGAAGATGTACAGCATTCGAAACACCATGGCTCAGTTTCAAATAACCTTTACCGGGGCCATGAACATCGAATTCGAGCAGCGGCGACGTTAGCTGACCACTGAAAGCGAACCACTGCCTGCCGGGCGTAATGACCATTTCAAAAGTCGTTCGCTGGCTAGCCGAGCGCTGACTGTATTCCTCTAATGTGGTATTCAAGTGCCCCAGATAGCAACGTACGTACCCGCTCCACCCAAACAGGTCGTCGGAAAAAACACCCTCTTTTTCACCCTCTCCGGCAGCGTTCATAAATACTCCTTGGCAGATGACATTGCCGCCATTTGAAGCGTGCACGGGTTATCTGACAACTGGCAAAAATGCCAGGCAAGGCCGCTTGCGCGGTAAGAAATTTACCCAAGCAGCCATCAAGCGTATGATCCCCCCCCGTTCTGCTGACACCGAGGATCCCGGCATGGCCGATAATCACCTGGACTACCACCTGCGGTTGCTCCACCACCTTCGCACCATCCTGGCAGCAGTCGGTGAAGCCGATCAGGTCCCGGAAGAAAGTCACGTCCTGTTTCTCGAGCGTTTCGACGAACTGCTGACCGTGCTGCCGCAGGCCCCCTTGGAAAGCCAGTACCTGGGACAAGACTTGATCTGCCAGGTGATGCAGCGCTATCCACAAATCGCCCACTTGGTGCCGCGCGACCTGTTGTGGTTCTTTGCGGGCGACTGCCTGCATTTCATGCCCGACGAAGAACTCGACCGCTACCAACAACTGGATGAGCAGCGCCACGCCGCGCACGAAAACGGTGAAGACTTCGACTGGCACCTGCAAAAACACCGTCTCGGTCTTTTAGCCACAGCGGCGCAAACGCTGCAATGATAGACGCCACGTAGAAAAAACCCAGGCCGGGTCGAGCATTGAACCTACATAAACGGCCAGCCCGTTTGCCTATGATCGTTGTCGCTCAGGCGTTTGGTCCTTACCAGGACCAATTGCCCGAACGCTGCGTTGTACGACGCAGTCAACTTTCTCGGCAATATGGATAGTTCGATGAAAAGCAAATTTCTTGCAGTAGCGCTCACCTGTGTCACGGGTACGGCATTCGCCGCGCCAGAGATCGGCGTGGTGAATTTCAACGGCAGCGTGTACGCGGGCGGGCCCTGCCCGATCGAAGTGGTGAATCCGGGCGGCGGCATTGGTACACCCGTGCAGTTGGGGCACTTTCCAAGCACCTACTTCGACGCCGTAGGCGCGACGTCCAAAAAGATGGAGTTCACCCTCAAAGTCACCCCTACACCAGGCGTTTGCGTCATCGGTCCGGGTACCGAAGTTACCGTAGCCTTCGATTCCAGAGGGGGTGCCACAGGGCCCAAGAGCGACTTGTACAAGTTGTCATCGGGCGGAACCCCGGATCTGGGAATCGCGATCTTCGATGCCGACGATAAAAAGTTAGCGCCCCTGGACGATTCGCGAAAGTATCCGCTTTTTGAAAACACCCCTACCCACATGGCCTTCTATGCGCAATACGAGGCCATCAAGGTCCCTGTGACTGAGGGTGCTGCCCAGGCAGATGTAGGCTTCACTGTCGCACTGCCTTGATCTCAGCTCCGGGTGCTCCAACACCCGGATCCAACACTTTTGAAACGTGAATTTTCCATGCCCTCCATCTATCGAAAACCCTGGCTATGGGGAAGCGCCCTGTTCGCCCTTGTCGGCATACCTTGCACTGCACAGGCAGCACTGATCACCAATCAGACCCGGATCATTCATGGGAGCGATAAAGCGAGCAGTTCGATCAACGTTGCGAACCCCAGTACCCGCACGTACGCAGCACAAGCCTGGGTCAACACAGAAGCTGACGACATCACCACGCCGACACCGTTGCTGGCATCGCCCTCCCTTTTTCGCCTGGCGCCGAACGAAGAACAAATCGTAAAAATCAATCGGCTGCCCAACGACCTACCGCAAGACCGCGAGTCCCTTTTTTTCCTCAACGTCCAGGAAATACCTCAAGTCGAAGAAGACATGCAGGACAACGCGCTGACCATCGCCCTGCGCACACGCTTGAAAGTTTTCTATCGCCCCAGCCAGCTCAAGGGCCAACCGCAAGATCACCTCAAGCAGCTCGATTGGTCCCTGCAAAAAGAGGGTGGGCAGTCTTATCTGGTGGTGAACAACCCGTCGCCTTACCACTTCACATTCGGCCGGGTGGAGATCGATGTGAACGGCAAAAAAAATCGAGTGGAAACCAAAGCCATGGCGATGCCTATGGATCAGCAGCGTTACAAGCTGGAGTTCCCCGTGCCGCCCGCGACGGCAACACTGACCTTCACAACGATCAACGACTATGGCGGCAGCACCACCGCGATAACAGTGCCACTGCACGACCACATCGAACCTTGACCTGGTAGAGGATTATCTCATCACCAGTTCCAGGCGTTCGAAATTGTGTTCAGACGGCCATGTTTGTCCGGCATCGAAGCTGACCGTGACCTCAATGAAAAACAGTTGCCCGACGGGAAGCTCATTCAGAAAAGTCAGGGGTACTGTGACGTCTCCTGCCTTGCCGATACCATCCTTGACCTCAGCGGAAGTTACCGCATGATTGTCAAGGAGTTGGTGTCGCTTACCTCCTGCACCGATGACTACGATATTGACTCGCTGATCGACCCCGATCAGCTTCCACTTATCCAGTGTCAAAGGGGGGTCGAACGTGTAGCGGGCCCTGTCGAAGGTGCCACCGCTCAGCCCGGCGAGTCTGGGGATGGGCAAGCTGGTCATGGGTATCGGGATGACCTTGAGCCTGCGTGTTTCCGAACACTGAAGCTGACCGCGCACCTCGACGTCATAATAGACGGACACGACCTTGCCGCTCATCGCAGCCACATTGCGAGCTGGGATGGTGAATGTGCGCAAGCCCGCCTGGCCATTGAATCTGTTACTGCGAAAAAGCTCCGGATCTCCCCACTGCAAGCCGAATGCCTCACCTGGTCGAATGTCGGCCTCCTGGGGAACCTTCACCGTGATGGACGCCCCGACTTCCACGAGATTCAGAGATACGTCCCGCCCGGAGCCCGTGGCCGCGGGAATTTCAGGCAGGGGCAAAGCGCGTGGCGCCGGCTGCGCTGCGATGGTCAATGTCTGGGGTAAGGCGTCGCTGCTGAGATTACCCGCCCTGTCGCGGATGGCATAGAACACGTAACGCGGCCCATCCCCCCGCTCACGAATGAGGCTGCCAGGGATCTCGATGGTCAGCGGCTTGCCAAGATCCTCCTGGCTCAGCGTTCGCTCCCCCGCCAGCAGTGGCGAAAAGGGCTCGATGTTCCAGTAATAGACAATGGTGTCACCGGGTGCCGGCACATCATAATCGGGCACCTGCGCATGTAGCACATCGCCATGATCTTCAAGGTAGTCGGCGTTCACCTCCCTTCCGACCAGCTCCGGAAACTCTAATTGGCCTCTGTTCGCCCCCAACACCGGTGGCTGCCTATCGAGCGTGAGCACCAACCTTTCAGAATCGGCGATCGAGCCGTTGTAAAGCTCCACCGTGTAGTTCACGATCGCTGACCCGTGATTGAGGAACGCCACCGGCACCTCGATATACAGGTCATCTGCTGGCACGCGTGCAGTCCAGCTTTTCGCTCCCGCCTCCAAGCCGTTCCAGTACAATTTCAGCGTTTCAGGTCGCTCCGGGCTGGGCCTTGAAGAAAGCCACATCGGTACCTCAATGCGCAGTGGAGCGGACAAAACGCTCACCGGCAGCAAGTTCGGGTCCGCGCCAGGAATGTCTTCAAGTGCATCTGGGGCGCTGGCGGGCGGCAATGGCCTCGCCTGTTGCTCCGGCAGTTCATTGCTGACCATTCTGTGCTCCCTTTGACGTAGCGGCAAAAAGAAAAAGGGGCGGGGAGTACCCCGCCTCTCTGCTACCAACTGAAACGCAATCCCACGTTGGCGCCCCAAGGTTGCTCGACGCGCCCACCGCTGGCGTAGTCGAAATCGGCATGCAGTTGCAGGCGGTCGTTAAATGACACTGCGACACCCGTACCGATCTCACCCCGAGAACCCGACACATCGTTGTTGAAACGGTTGGCGTTGACCTTCACTTCGTTGTCGTCCACGAATTCATGCGCATACGCCAGCCTTACATAAGGCTGCACATGACGCCCCTCGCTCAACGTAAAGGTCTTGCCCAGGGTGACCCCGGCCTTGCCCAACAGCGAACGGGTATCGTCGCCATTGGCCCGCATGCCGTTATCCAAACGATAATCCTTGCCCTGGATGGTCGCAGCCGACCACTGCGTGTAAGGTTCGATGAAGTAACCCTGAGCCAATGCGAGGTGGCGACCGAACTCGATCGAAACACCTGCGCCAAGGTTGTCATAGCGGCCTTTGGTACGCGCTCCGTCACTGAGCGTGACTTTCGAGTCGTTGGCAAAGCGGTTGGCTTTCACCACACCGTCAAAGTAGTAGCCGCTTTGAGCATCAAGCCACGTGGTGTAGAGCCCGAGGGAGTAACTTTTGACCTGAGCGGAGGCACCACGGGACATGTTCAGGTCCGATGTGCTGTGGCCCGCCATGACGCCGATCAGCCATTGGCCATCGCCCGCCGACAGCGGCGCATCGGCACCCAGCGAGAAGCCCTGCTGGGTCTGCGTATAAGCGATGCCGGCGGCACCATCGACGTTGTACTTGTTGCCATAGGCACGCCCCCACGCCCCCGCCTTGCTCTCGTTCAAACGCAACTCACCCATCCGGCTGCGCAAGCTGGTGAGTTCGCCATACCAGACGGTCGGCGCGGTATTGAACAGTGCCAGTACCGATTCCGTGCCAGGGCTGATGAGCTTGCTCGCCCCATCCAGAAACCAGTCGTTACCACGTTGCACAAGTTCGTAGGAGAAGGTCCCGACATCGACCGGCCCATTGAGCAATGCAAAGGACGCATCACCCGCTGCCGTATGGATCAGGTGCACATCGTTCTCGGTGACAGGGTCCGCGCCGCTACTGCCCACCAACAGGGTGTGGTTGCCCGTCGCGGTACCCACGTCCAGGAAATCGGTCTGCCCCGTGCTGAAATCGGCGTCCATGATGAAGGTGCCATTACCGGACAGCGAACCTAGTGACAAACGCTGATACTGGTCGGCCTCACCGAAGCGAACAGCACCACCGCTCAGGGTCAGCGCCCCGACCTGACTGTCCTCGACCATGGTCCAACGGGCCTGGTTGGCCAGCGTCAGACCCGCGACGTTTTCCAAGCGACCGGTAAGGCTGGCCTGGTTGTCCAGGGCAAGGTTCGCCGTGGAGCCGGTCTGCACGCGTACATCGCCAACCAACTGAGCGCCGTCGACCTGCAAGGTGGCGTCAGAGTTGGCAACCACGTCGAGCAACACCCCATTGCTACCCTCCAGCGTTGTACCGGGGCCGACAAGGATGCTCGCCTTGGCGGGGTCGAGTAGCTCTTCCCCGACCACGATCGCCGAACCATTCAAGCCCTGAACGCGAGTATTGACCAGCCGCACCTGGGCCGCCTCGTCGAAATCGGCATCGCCCTGGATGCTCAAGCCGGCGTTGGCGCCCGTCAGCGTACTGTCTTGGGCGTTCAATACACCATTACCGAACAACTCCACTGCGGCAAACTCACCGGTGCTCACCACTGTGCTATTGACCAAGTTCAGCGTCGATGCCCCTGAAACCAGAGCACCGCCCTGCCCGCCCTCGATACGGCTGTCGCTGACGGTGGCGGTCGAGCCTGCAGTGCCAACGCGCTGCAAACGCAACCCCAGGCGATCGCTGATGATACGCGTGCCATTGCCAATGGCCGCCTGCGCGCCCGCCCTGAGCATGATGGCATCGGCGCCCGAAGCGTTCACCGTGGTGCCTTGCAGGGAAACCACCTTCGTCGGCAATGACCGCAGTGAACGGGTTGACCACAACGAAACCATCTCCATCGGCGACCACCGCACCGAAGACGTTGGCAAAAATGAAACCATCAGCATCGGCGCCAACCGCAGCGTGACCATCGGTGCCAACAAGGCCGAGACCATCAAGCTTGCCAAGGCAGAAACCATCGGTTTGGCCAAGGCCCTGACCATTGGTGCGGGTTACCAGGTCAGCGTGGGCGCTGCCATGAACACGACTGTTGGGCTAAGCCAGAGCGAACAGGTGGGCGTTCATAAGTCGGTCATCGTCGGCAACACGTTCAGCATCACCGCAGGTGACGAACTCAGCATCACAGTGGGCAAGTCATCGCTGGTGATGAAATCCGACGGCACCGTGCTGATCAACGGCAGCAACTTTGACTTCAGTGCCACAGGGCCTGTGCAAATCAACGGCAAGGATGTCGATATCAACTGAAGGGGTAACCCAAGATGGAGTTTCGCAACCTGACGCCGTTTGACGTCAAGTGCTTTAGCGCGCTTGCGCCTGACGGTCAGGAACATCCTGTCATTGCCATGAAAGTCGGGTATCGGCTTGAGCCGATTGAGGGCTGTCCTGGCCGACTCCGGGCCGCTGTCATCGATGATGAACCTCTGCCGCTGTGCATGGCCGACACTTACTATGCAGGGATTGGCAGCAGCTCCGTACTCGAAGAGAGCGACCTGGCGCCCTTCAAGCCACGCTGCGATGTCATTGTCGTCGGCCATTCCCATGCGCCAGCAGGGCAACCTGCGACTACGTGGGAAGCCGGCATCCGTGTTACATCGACTCGTCCCAAGCAAATAATCCCTGATCCGCCACCCCCAAAGCGGGCGCCGAATGTTTACCTCACCGCCGATGAACTGCAGGCGCACCAAGCACGAATACTTGAAGTGCGACAACGCAACAGAGAGCAACTCACACCGCGCGTTTTGTTGGACAAGACACTGCGCTTCACCGGTCCACGAGAGTTTCATCACAACTTCTTCGGCTGGCACCTCACCGACCCAGCGCCTGCCACACGCGTTCCTCTACGCTGGGAACATGCGTTTGGAGGCGCCAGCCAGTTTGCTAATCCTGATTATGGGCATAACCCCGAAGCGCCTGAATTCCTGCTCAATGAAGTCTGCTTCAGTAATCCGCTGGGCTGTGGCTGGCTGGAACAACGCCATGAAAAACTGCATCACGAGCAGACCGGCGAAAAGCTCGCCAGCCTGCCTGCGCCTCAGCTCGAGCATTTGGACGAGCCCATCGAGCGCCTGCTGCGCTCGCGGCATCCAGCCGGCCCGCTAGATGCCGCTGCCATGGCGGAGGTGGCGGCCTCCTATGGCTGCAGCCCGGCCGGCTTTGGCATCGTTGGCCGCGCTTGGGCACCACGCTTGGCACTTGCTGGCACTTATGACGAAAACTGGGAAGACAATCACTGGCCAGGTCTGCCACAAGATTTCGATTTCGGCTACTGGAACGGCGCCCCAGTTGACCAGCAGGTAGCGTTTCCTACACCCGATGCTCGCGTTGCCCTATTCAACCTGGTTGATCCATCCCTGAGCCAGGATGGGCACTGTGAAGTCCAGCTTCCAGGCCATCGCCCCTTCGTGCTCATGCGCATGGCCAACGGCGTAATGCTGCCACTACCAATGCTCACCGACACACTGCGCGTCGATACCGATGCCATGACCCTGTCGATGACCCACCGTATCAGCCTGTCCAATTCGCTTGGTATTCGCGTGCTCGAAGCGCGTTTCGAAACCGATCCCGACGCTCCCATCGTTCGGCGCGCCCCACACCGCAGCAGGGAGCGCGTCTGATATGGCCGATAACGTAATGGCTCGGCAACAGGCGAAATGGACGGTCATCAGCATCGCCCCCGACGTGTGCAAAACACCGATGGGCAGCAGCGTTCCACCCGTTCCCTATCCGGTCACGGCAGAGCTGGACACGAGCACGGGGGTGGCGAAAAGCGTGCGCGCCAATGGCCATCCGGTCGTCGTGTACAAGCGTAGCTTCACACCCAAGACCATCGGTGACGCTGCTGGCCAGGCCAAAGGCGTCAAGAGCGGTACTGTCGAGGGCAAATGCCACCCGCTGGAACACAGCAGTTCCGTGCGTGCGGAAGGGCGTCACCTGGTTCGCCATGGGGATCTGTTCTGGATGAACGGGAGCTGATGCGATGAGTCAGCAGCCCATTCAACTGGACCCATTGGTTGTCCAGGTACGCGAAGTGCCGCTGCGTAAGCTATCTGGCGGGCCAGACAAGATGTTCGTGCAGACCGACGGTGCAGGCAACGTGCTGGTCGACTTCGCCGATGGTGTGCACGAGTGGGGCAAATCCCTGGTGTTGGATGAAACGCAGTATGAGGCCCTGCGGCACGAAGCGTTTCGCAGGGAACTGGCTGACCTGGAGGACATACCGACCTACCGTGAGCTCTACCCTTCGTCGCGAAGCGGTGGCGCGACTACCACGCCCAATGGCAATACGCTGGGTCGGGTAAATGGTGAAACGCCGGCTTCTGCTAAAGCCGCCAATGACGCGAACCCTGAAGTCGAAAGCGAATCACCGGCAGAAGGCCTTACCGGCGATGAGATACTCGATGGTATTCAGCTGGGGCTGGATATCTTTGGCCTGATTCCAGTGGTGGGCGAGATCGCCGACGTTGCTAATGCGGGCATCAGCCTTGCGCGGGGGGATTATGCAGGGGCTGCCCTGTCCTTGCTCTCGGCTATTCCCCTTGTGGGTTATGCTGGTACTGCGGGCAAGGTCGTGCGGCATACGGCTAAGGCAACGGCGGAAGCTTCGGCCAAGACCGCGAAAGAGATAGCCGAACGCTCGGCTAAAGAAACAGCAGAGAGGACTGCAAGGGAAGGCTCAGAGCAAGTTACTAAGCGTGTTGATGAAATACCTTACAGAAAAAAAGATGGCGCTAAAATAAATGAGCGTGTCGTCCGCGATGGTTCACACCTTGGGCCAAATGGGAGACCAAAGCCCAACAGCAGATACAAGACTGGAGAGCACGAATATATTTATGAAACCGATAGCCTAGGTCGAATCAAAGAAGTAACAGCCAACGACTTGAAATTGACCAGCCGGGAAAAACGGTTGCCACACAACTCTAATTCACCAGAAAAAATGAGTGGCGATCATGCAGGACACTTGATCGGAGATAGATTCGGTGGATCCCCTAAACTGGACAACATCGTAAGCCAAACAGCCTCCTCCAATACCGGATCATACAAAAGGCTTGAAAATGAGTGGGCAAAAGCAATAAAAAATGGTAAAAAAGTCTCTGTAAAGATCACCCCAAATTACTCAGGATCATCATCAAGACCAAATAGTCTAACCATCACACAAGTTATCGACGGAAAAACTAAAAGAGTCAGACTGAAAAATTAGGAGACACAATCATGGCAAAAATCTTTGAAGACCATCTTTCCGAGATTCAAGCAGACATGGTCAGCATCGCACTAGAATATGTCGAACACAGGGCCGATGAAATTTACATCTACGCCGCAAATGAAGACGGAATAACTGCATTCGACGTCCTCTACAAAATAAACGGAATTGCAGTAGAAAAAGAAAACATAAATAGCGCCTTGAAAGCAGGAGAACCCAAGTATGACACATCAGTAAACAGAATGAATTCCATGCTGGACATAGGCCTCGACGACCTAGAGGCTCTAGAGGAAAAATGTAACGAGTTCAACCAAGAAATACCTAGCGAAATGCTCATCCACTACGTCGTAGAAAGCAATAAAATGCGAGCGAAGATCAGATACGAAAAAATTTTTTCCGAAGATCCAGAACTAACACCAGGGAACATATTCGACTCTTGGGCTCAAAATATAATTCAAGGTAATCCAGCATTTTAGCTCAATCAACGACATCAGCATCGGCACAAAAATCCAATCTGTGCTGATAATGAATCAGGGCGACATGGAGAGCCTGTCAGAAAAGGGAGGATAGAAATGCGAGACGAAGACTTTTCAGAATTTATCGAGTGTTTCGGAGAGCCCACTCACCGCACTCTAGTTCCAGAGAGCGGCTTTGAAAAATGGAAAAATCTCCTCCCTCCTGTATTGCTTGAATACTGGAGGAATGAAGAGTGGTCAAGCTACGCAGACGGACTAATCTGAATAGTAAATTCACATGATTTCGAACACCTTAAAAATACTTGGCTACAAGGCACCCCACTAGAATCTTTAGATAAATTTCATGTCATAGCGCAGAAGCGCATTCGGAAATTTATATCTATGCGGGGGAAAACCGGACGAAGCGTCACAATTATTTGCAAGCAGAGCGAAATTCTCGCTCTAAAAAAAATCACTTAAAGCCCAAGATTCTTGACGCACAAAACATTACGATACAGTCACTAATTGGCTCTAGCGATCCAGAGGATTTTAACATCCAAGATTCGAATGGAAAATTGCTCTTTAACAGCGCCCTGAGGAAGTATGGCCCTTTGGAGCCGGATGAGTTGTACGGTTTCGAGCCCGCGCTAGTAATTGGCGGGTACCCGACCTTGGAGAATTTGCGGCGTCTGAAGCTGGATCAACATTTGTTAATCCTCCGCAGCTTTGAAACACCAACCCTGCCCTTCTCCAGCACTGACCTTGAAAATCTAAAAAAGATGCAGCAGACCTTGCCAACTCTGCGCGTAGAGACGTAGAAGCGATGCTCAAGAAAATCGATGAATATGACGCAGATGGAGGATGTAAAAAAGCCTACATGAAGGCTGCGTAAAGGGTACTCAAAGACAACGATTGGTTTGACAAGAAGCTCGAAGACATCATTAATCTAGGACTATGAGGCCAAATATGCAACACCATCAATACTTGGGAATCTATTACGGTGAAGCCAAGCTTGGGGATTTACTGAAGTCACTCAACATCCATGAGCAACCAATCCTTGCGCGCGGGGAAACAGACACCTACCTCTCAAAAGAAACTGCTGGAATTGAGCTGACGTTTTCAGACTCGGAAACGCTTAAATCGCCCGAGCGGGACTACCCGGACGGAGCACTCGTATTAGTAAACATACGGTACTACGGCAAACAGATAGGTCAATTCTCCATCTACCAAGGCGTATTGCCTTACGGCATAAAATTCGGCCTAAAAAAAGCAGCACTCCTCACATTACTTGGTGAACCGGAATGGAAAAATCCGCAGGAAAGCCGTTTACGCTGGATACGCGAAAACCACAGGGTTCATGTAACACTAAGCCATAACGAAGAGGTAGCTGTAGTCTCCGTGGGGCTTCCACTTTAGAGACCCAATAATCATATAAAATACAGACCTGCAAAAACAAGGTACGGATTATGAAGGCTTCGGACTTGACATCACTTTTTGGTATAGCCAGTGATGACGAACGTGTTATTCGACTTTTTAAAAAGCTAAACACCCTACGCCGCCTATGTTAGCCAGACAGCTACTTCGGGAGAAGTCACGAGGGAGATGTGCTTTTACTTGCCAGCCCATCAATAGCGAACGTGCCACGACTTGCCACCCGCACACTCACGCCGAGTAAAAGACCATCGCTATCCCCGAGGCTGTAATCCTTGCGGCTAGTTGGACCGGAATGGCATTGACTGAAACGAAAAAAGACGCCGAAGCGTCTATTTTCAAGGTCTTACAGAACTCAATCGAACTCTGCAGACCCATATTTGGAGCGGGAAACGAGACTCGAACTCGCGACCCCGACCTTGGCAAG